>NZ_JBLZRT010000157.1:0-34364 GCF_048564745.1 Microcystis sp. | reverse complement strand
TCGCCCCTACAGGACGCGGGCCGATGAAGACGCAAGGTTTTGAAGCACGATTCTCTCAAAATCTTGCACCTGTTTCGCGAGAAAAGCCACAAAACCCTTACCTTGCCTACATTTCACCTTTATTCAGCAAGCCCTAATTAGTCTGTTTTTTCTTGACTCGATCGCAATTAAGCGATCGAGTTTTTTTGATAAAAAAACATCACTTCGGGTTAATACGGAGTGAAACCCAACCACCGAGGATCTATTACCCTCTCCCTACAGGAATCGCACTTGGCACGACCAGAAACTGCCCGATGTTGCTTACCACTTTCTAGCCGTTTTGTCAACACCCTATAGAATTAAATATCATACCAGACGATAAATGATAACTATAAATAATCAATGGTCGTAAAGAAGAGACAGCTGCAATAGGATTAATGCAGTCTTTCTGAACTTTTTTAGAGATCATGAAAACCTTACCTATGTCTTTGGTGTTAGCGGGAATTAGTAGTTTACTTGTACTAATGGGGGGGGGTAAACCCTGTCCGCGCGGCGGTTCTGATCGGGAATCTCCCGCAAACGAATGATATTAATTCTAATACCATTAACAACACCAGCCTAAAAGCACTCGCCTTCACCCTGCCTGCGGGTAACAATTACAGCCTCGACAACGCCATCCTGCGACTCAGGGCCTACGAAACCGGAGATGCTCCCCTCGTCCAGATCCGCAATGATGTCGGGGGTAGCGATCCGGGCAGTACCGTCCTCGCCACTTTCACCAATCCCACCCCTCAAGGATTGGGAACCTTTAACTACACCTTCACTCCCACTGGCCCCCTCACGTTTACCGCCGGTACTAAATACTGGTTATACGTTACCAGAACCAGTGGAAGTTTCAGCTGGCAGGCCTCTAGTCCTGGCATAACCCCGACGGGCATCGCCACGTTATCGGGAAACCGGCTTAGTTTTAACGGTGGATCGAGTTTCAATAACAGTTTCCTTTTTAACAGTTTCCAGATCAACGCAACCGAGATAACCGGTCCGGTGGCCAGCACTCCCGAACCTGGTGCGATCGCGGCCTTGTCCCTGTTCGGATTGGGTTTACTGGGGGTTAAAGGTCGTCGGAACGAGGGATAAGTTGCCGTAGGTTGATTCATGAATCAACTCTCATAGCTGTAGGTTAGGTTGAACAGAGTGAAACCCAACCACCGAGGATCTATGTCGGGTTTCGTTGCCTCAACCCGACCTACGAATTTACTATACAAACGGGGAAACTTTTAAGGATTAGGGATCGATCGCACCAGCAGAGTCAGAATACTGGTTAATACTGCCACTACCACGGGAATAATCAACGATTTTGCTCCCTTAAGGTCCGATACATCCTTAATTAAAGCGTTCTGTGTTCCCTCTACTTTTTCCAATCGCCTATCAATAATCTTGAGTTCGGTTTTCACCTCGGCCATATCTACTTTTAGATCGGTGACATCTTTCTGTAAAGAGTCTAATTTTTCCGTGATATTTGTCAGGATAATTTCTAGGGAATCGGTGACGGGGGCTTGACTCATCTGAATTTCGGGGAATATTCGATCGCTCGGTGATATTGTAGGCTGATAATCGTTGCCGTTTCCTCTCTCTTATAACAAAGAAAAAACGACTGCCCCCGCCGTTGGTGGAGATTTCGACTAATAATCAATAGATCAAAGCAAAAGTAACTGGATTTCCTGAGAAAGTGGCTAATACTAAATCAGGCTATTAAAAACTGATTATTTATTCCCCTTTGCCTTTTGCCTCATGCCTTTTGCCTAAAACCCATAACTTTTGTACCTCACTAGACTGAAAAACGCTATAGTATAAGCTCTTGTGCAAAAACAAAAGAGTTGAGCGGAAACACTCAACTCCTTGGTTATCTATGCTTGATTCTATAAAGTGTTATTGTGACTGCCAAAAACTTGCGCTTTTAGTGCATCAATTTCGGCTAATAACTCGCGGCGATTTTCATCCTTGAGCAGATAGCGCCAGACAAACCAACCAGTATAAACGATCCCAACTAATTGTAGGATAGGAGCAAGGAGGGGAATATCATCGATCGCATCTAAAACCGCTAGGGTAACTTTCACGGTGACAAAACTCGCTAAAATTGCCCCCAGAACGATTAAAGGTTTTTTGTATCCAGAGAAGAAACCACCGATATAATCGGGGACGTTAGCCAGATAGGACATCACCGAATCCCAAACGGGTTCTACATATTCAGACCAAATCTGTTCGGTGCTGCTGCTGGGTTTGCTCAGAGACCCGGGTGAATCCGTTCTAATCGGATTTTTGGTCTCGGTGGGTTGCATTGATTCCATATTAACTGATCCTCATCATAAAGGTTAGACAGTGCGCGAATACGACCAACGGGGGTCAATTTTAACAGACTTAATAGACTAACTCGCTGTTGCCCATATTATCGGATAATTGCGATAGTAGGCGGAAAGTTTCTCAACAACTATTAAGAATCAAGGATTTAGCTTCTCAATTTTATCGTCAGTCTGACCGCAATTCTCTATTCTAACAGCAGGTAGCGATCGGAGTTGAGGAATCAGGGGGCGTCAGTTGGGTGCTGGGGATTGGTTGTTAGGATTACCAGATAAGATAATTAAATGCAGACTAAATATCTTCGAGATGCGTTCTATGGACTCCACAGTTAGCTTGCTTACCCGCATTACTCAAACACCTGGCCAGTGTGGTGGTCGTCCTTGTATTCGGGGGATGCGAATTCGAGTAACGGATATTTTGGAAATGTTGGCGGAGAATGTGAGTATAACTGAAATTTTAGAAGACTTTCCCGATTTGGAACTCGCAGATATCCAAGCTTGTTTACTTTTTGCAGCACGGTGTACGGATTTTCCTAAACTAACGGCATGAAAATTTGGATTGATGCTCAACTACCTCCAACTCTAGCAAGCTGGTTATCAGCGACCTTTGATTTAGAAGCATCGTCCCTGCGAGACTTATCCCTTCGAGATGCTCAAGATATCGATATCTTTGCAGCAGCGCGAGCGGAAAATGCCGTGATTATGACCAAAGATAGTGACTTTATTGATTTGGTTTGTCGTCTGGGAACACCTCCTCAAATTTTATGGTTAACCTGTGGTAATGTCACAAATCAGAATCTGCGGCGATTACTGACAGCTACTTTACCCGATGCGTTGAAACAACTAGAGCAGGGAACAATAATTGTAGAGATTAGCAATACTCCTTAAAATCCTCCCCTATTCCTGGATAAGTTGCATGGGTGCGGTGCGAGGATCGATGATTTTCTGACCTAAACCCGAAAATTTGACCGCTAGATTCATTTTTTTGCCGGTACCGAGGATATGGGTCACTTCTCCTTCTCCAAAAGTAGAGTGTAACACTCGATCGCCTACCTGCCATTTTCTTTGATCAGAGACAGCTTTTTCCATAGGAACCACTTTTGGGGTCTTTTTCGGTTTCAGGTTGCTTGTGAGCAATTCTGGGGGCAATTCCTGCAAAAATTGGGAAGCTACCTTCATCTCTTTATTCCCCCAGACATATCTTTCTTTTGCGTAGGTTAAAAATAATTGTTCCTTGGCCCGAGTCACTCCCACATAACATAAACGGCGTTCTTCCTCAAGGGCAATGGGATCGTTTAAACTACGATTATGGGGAAAAATGCCCTGTTCTAAACCGACTAAAAAAACGATGGGAAACTCTAAACCTTTGGCGGAATGTAGAGTCATTAACGAGACTTTTTCTTGACCTTCCTGAAGATTATCTAAATCCGAGGCTAAACTAGCACTAGCGAGAAATTCGCGTAGATTAGTTTCCTCGTTTTCCTCTTGGAATTGTACCACGGCGCTATAAAGTTCTTGGATATTTTCGATCCGGGTATCAGCTTCCTCGGTTCCCTGCTGTTTTAATTCATCAATATATCCCGAATCTTCCATGATTTTATCTAAGATTTCACTAGCGGATAAATCGGTGATTTTTTCTTGCAGGTTTTGGATAGTTTTAGCTAATTTATTGATGCTTTTAGTCGCACGACCGGCGAGAGTATTAACGGAAGTTTCATCGCTGATAATTTCCCATAAAGGTACTCCTAATTCTTGGGCAGCTTTGAGCAAATTATCGATTGTGGTTTTACCGATACCGCGCCGGGGAGTGTTAATAATTCTCAGTAAACTAACGGTATCGGCAGGATTGGCAATCACTCGTAAATAAGCGATCGCATCTTTAATCTCCTGTCGATCATAAAATTTAAATCCCCCGACAATATTATAGGGGATATTATTGCGAATTAACCCATCTTCAAAGGGGCGAGATTGGGCATTAATTCGGTAGAGAATGGCAAAACTACCCCAATTTAATTCGGGGTTTTCTTGGGTAAATTCTCGAATTTTATCGATAACAAAAGATGCTTCTTCCTGTTCATCTCTGGCTTTAAAAACATAGATACTCTCGCCACCTTCCCTAGTAGGAACAAGGACTTTATCGATTCTTTGACTATTATTTTCAATTAACTTATTAGCCGCTTGTAGAATATTTTCCCGTGAACGATAGTTTTCCTGTAGTTTCACCATCGTGCGAGTATCATCATCGGGTAAACCATCGCCAAAGTCCGCTTGAAAATTGAGCAGAATAGTAAAATCGGCCATCCGAAAACTATAGATAGATTGGTCGGCATCACCCACCACAAAAATTGATCGATCCGTCCAATTCCACTCACTTTTTTTCGTTTCACCATTGGTGGACAAAAGCCTAATTAACTCGTACTGAATCCGGTTAGTGTCTTGGTATTCATCGACTAAAATATGCTTAAATTGCGTGTGCCAATAGCCGAGAATAGACTCATTTTGCTGAAAAAGGCGGACTGGAACCAAGATCAAATCATCAAAATCTAGGGCGTTATTTTGCGCCAATTGCATCTGATAAGCCTGATAAACCTCAGAAATGACCTTTCCCCGAAAATGAGGGTTTTCTCTGGCGTAATCTCTGGGGTTTAAACCTAAATTTTTGGCATTACTAATCGCATAACGTAGATTGCGAGCATCAAATTTTTTATCATCTAAATTCATTTGTTTAGTGACGATATTTTTCACTAAACTCTGGGCATCAGATTCGTCCATAATTGAAAAATTTCTCTGCCAACTATGACCATATTCATCCTGATATTTATTAATGTCATAGCGCAAAATCCGACCGCAAAGACTGTGAAAAGTCCCGATCCAGAGTTTTTTAGTATAATTCCGATAAACTTGAGAAAAGAGTTTTTTCTGTTCGTATTCTGCCAAAAGTTCTAATCTTTGACCGTAGTTTTCCCGTGCTTTCTGTTGAGCAAAAGTTTTTTCAATTCTCGTTTTCATTTCCCGGGCCGCCTTATTGGTAAAAGTGACCGCGAGAATATTTTCCGGATCGACCCCGTGATGACGGATCAAATGGGCGATACGATAGGTTAAAGCGCTGGTTTTTCCCGATCCTGCTCCAGCAACCACCAACAAAGGGCCGCAAAAATGCTCAACAGCGATGCGCTGGGAAGGATTGAGTTGTTCTAAATAATCGGCTGTGACTGTCATAATCTTTCCATATAGCTCTGCGACCTCTATTACTCAGGCTACATCATCGAGACGGGGATCGGGCATTAGTCAACCCCTTGAAGAGATAAAAATTTTTTGGGCTAGTTTGTTTCAAATCGCTCAAGATTCTAAGTTGTCCTCTACAATGGAATTAGCGGAGACGAAAGTTTCCGTTCACTCCTCACACCACACTCCGTCCGGACAATGTTCGGGCGGTTTCTTATTGAAAATACTTGATCTCTACAAATTCCCTGTTACACTGTATGATCAAAGATTTCTTGGAATCTTTTTACGTTCAAATGTACTACTATGTGAGGGACATCACTTGTCTAAACGTTATTTGTTCACCTCGGAATCGGTTACAGAGGGACATCCCGATAAAATTTGTGACCAGATTTCTGATACCATTCTCGATGCTCTGTTATCCCAAGATGACCACAGTCGTGTAGCGGCTGAAGTGGTTGTCAATACAGGGTTAGTCTTGATTACCGGTGAAATCACCTCGAAAGCGCAAGTTCATTTCGTCAATTTAGTTCGCAGTAAAATCGCTGAAATCGGTTATATCAACGCAGATAACGGATTTTCCTCGAATAGTTGCACCGTTTTAGTCGCTTTAGACGAACAATCTCCCGATATTTCCCAGGGTGTCACGGCTGCTCAGGAAAATCGCGAACTTCTCAGCAATGATGAACTCGATAAAATTGGTGCGGGAGACCAGGGTATTGTCTTCGGTTTCGCTTGCAATGAAACCCCCGAATTTATGCCCTTACCGATTAGTTTAGCCCACCGCATCGCTCGCCGTTTAGCGGCAGTCAGAAAAACGGGTGAACTGTCCTATCTGCGTCCCGACGGTAAAACGCAAGTATCGGTCATTTATGAAGATGGTCGTCCCGTGGGTATCGATACCATCCTTGTTTCTACCCAACACGATGCTACTATCGGCGATATCACCGATAATGATCTCGTCCAACAAAAGATTAAAAGTGATCTCTGGGAAGCGGTAGTACAACCGGTCTTCAGCGATTTAGAAATTAAACCCGATGCCAATACCCGTTATCTGGTTAATCCCACTGGAAAATTCGTCATTGGTGGACCCCAAGGCGACGCGGGATTAACGGGACGGAAAATTATCGTCGATACCTACGGTGGCTATTCTCGTCACGGTGGCGGCGCTTTCTCCGGTAAGGATCCTACCAAAGTCGATCGCTCCGCGGCCTATGCTTGCCGTTATGTGGCCAAAAATATCGTCGCTGCTGGTTTGGCCGATAAGTGCGAGATTCAAGTGGGTTATGCGATTGGGGTAGCTCGTCCGGTGAGTGTCTTCGTGGAAACCTTTGGCACTGGCAAAGTCGCCGATGATGTGATTCTGGACTTAATCAATAAATACTTTGAACTCCGTCCGGCTGGTATTATCCAAACCTTTAACCTGCGCGGTTTACCCAGTGAAAGAGGCGAGCGTTTTTACCAAGATGTAGCCGCTTATGGTCATTTTGGTCGCAATGATCTCGATTTACCCTGGGAAAAGACCGATAAAGCCGCTATCCTCAAAGAAGCTTTGACTTCTGCGCTGGTATAGGGTTAAAAATTAACTGAAAATTTTGATTGAGGAGTAGAGTTTCAGGCTCTATTCCTTTTTTATACTAAATTCGTTGAGTATAGGCTACTTAGGGTTTGCGGCAAAAAGTTTTTCGTGGGGGTAGGGTGTGGGGTGTGGGCTTCGGCCGTGAGCTCAGCCGAACGGGTGTGGGGTGTAGGGTTTTACCGATTTTCAGGGGGTCAATTACCTAATTTTCAGGGAAAAAGTGCCTAAATTTCCCCCCCGATCACCCCAAGATCTGGCACTTTTTGATGGGAAAAAAGTCTAAAATTCTTATCCAACAAGGTTTTTAGATTTATTCAGCACACCCTACTTATGAGAAGAGGCAAAAGCGGGAATAAATAATCAGATTTTCTAACCTGAAGATTAATCTTCAGTTTGCTAGGCTAAAATCCGAAAGAATAACCAATTTTTAGCTTTAATTGACTTTGATCATGGCTATTAGTGGCAATATCTCCCTCAATACCGAAATCGATCACACTTTGACGATTAATTTGCTGACGAATTCCCATTCCAGTGCGAATTAAAGCACCACCATTACTATTATCGCTGGTAATTACGCCCAATTCTGCTAGAAAAGTTTGATCGAAGCGTTTCGGATAACCAATCGGTCGGGAGTAACCGAGAATTGCAGCGGGTAAAAAAGATCGATCGCCGTTATCGGGGTCAGTTTTTATGTTTAAATCGAGATTAAGATGCAAGCGATCGAATTGACCAACAGTTTTACTGGCAATTCCCCGCAGACGAAAATCTAATCCCCCGGCATTATTTCCCGTCGGTAATCCTAAATCGGTACGAATAGCAAAAGCGGGGACATTATCGTATTCTCGATTGAAATTATAGAAAAAACCTACAGATAAATTTCCCACATCAAAATCCGTATCATCACTATTCACTCGTCCTCCTACTTGCGGATCGATGCCGATAATAATATGACCATTGCGAATAATACCGTTGAGGTATTCAATATCAAACTCACCACCGACATTGCTGTTTTCAGGAAAGACTAGACTTCCTCCAAATTCTATCGATTGTTCCCCAAAACCCATACTTTCAGAATCATCAAAAGAAAGGGGACGACCGGAATCAAGATTGTTATGATCGTTGGCAAAAACTGGATTGGTAAAACTGGCAACTAAACCCACGGCAATTAATAAAAATCTTCTCATTTTGTCGGTTCCTCTTGATCATTGCTGTGGTCAGGTTTTTTCTCCGTATTAGCAGGGTTTTCTGGGGAGTGATTTTCGTGGTTATGGTGTTGGTGATCTCCTCCCTCATCTACTTGAGAATTATCGGGTTTTTTCTCAGAATTATCAGGATTTTCGTGATTATGACCTTCGTGAGAAATATCTGCTGGCATTAATCCCATACCCGGAATTCCTGACTGAAAACGATGATCATGTAGTCCTTCACCACCATAATTTTTTCCTGCTTCCATTTCCCGATGATTAGCAGCCATTACTAACCAAATAGCGCGGGTAATTTGTTCGTCTTTTTGTTGGGGAGTTAGCCAATCTGATGCCAGAATATCATTAACCATATCGTGCAACATATGCAGGTTATCGAAGGTGTTAGATATTGCAGGAAAACGTCGGGCAAACTTGGGACTAAGTTCGGCAAACATGGGCATAAAAGCTCGATCGGTGCGATATAATTCCTTAGTATGATATTGTTTACCCACCTGTTTATAAGCCTGTTTTTGTTCCTCTAAAGTTTTCTCATAAAGCAAGTCATACATTGTTCCTTGTAGCCAATGGTAGCCCCAAAATAAGCCATTTACTTTCGGATATTTCTGCCGAAAAGCTTTAGAATAGGGCTGGGAATCCAGATAACCCATATTCATCGGTAATCCAGTAATAGCATAGGGAACTTTTGTCAAGTAAAATTGATATAATTTTTCAATTTCTGCTTCTTTTTCATCATTAGTTAATTTGCTGCTGGCTAAAACATCAACGGTTTGAGCATGGAAAATATGCGCCCACTCGAAAACCTGTTCTAAAACACCGTATTTTCTGCCAAAAGTTGGGGAGATATTACCCTCGTCGGGCATAAATTTAGGCGGATTTTTTAAAACCCAATTAATTTTTTGGTATGTCTTAGTTTCTAAATCTTTCGCTTTTCCTGTTACGATATCTTCGTAGGCAAAGGCATGACCAACAGCGATCGCATTCAAATCTAAAGCTAAATCTCTGACATTATAAATGGCATTGTTATAAACCCCTCTTTGGGGATAAATATGATTACGTTGCTTGTTATACATCCAAGCTGGTATATTGTCAGGAATTGCTTGTAAAGTCTGAGGTTGAGGTGACTGAGTATGTAAATGTTGAGCAATTACAGGAGTAGAAATTAGTGCTACAGTTACCAATAAAATTAACTTTTTCATGATAGTTAAACCTTGAGATTAGGGCAAATAAATTGATTGTCTTTTGCTGGTGTATCCGTCCATCCTTGCAGGGTTTCGGTTAATTGTTGACGCAATAAAAGCAATTGTTCCACTTGTCGATCGATCTCAGCAATATGTTTAATTAATTTTTCCTGAATATCTCCACAGGGTAACTCGCCCTGGTCATGAATTACTAAACATTCGCGGATCTCTTGCAGACTTAAACCCAAGGATTGCAATCTTTTGACAAATAGCAAGCGATGGACAGTATCGGGAGTAAATAGGCGAAATTGTCCCTCTGTCCTCTCAGGAGAATGAATTAGTCCTAATTCCTCGTAATAACGAATTGTTTTAATTGAAACGCCACTTTCTAGGGAAAGTTGACCGATTTTGAGCATTATTTTTGCTCCTTAATCCTATCGTTACTCCATGATAAAATCTCCCCTTGACTGGAGAATCAAGGGGGGGAAAGAAATATTTTTTTAACTGACTTTACACTCAACTCCAAAACCGACCAAGAGAACTTTTTCTAAGGGTTCTCCCTCCTGGGGACGTTGATAGTTAATAATTTTGCGAATTCGCAGGTCTGGATTGATTAAAGTAATTGAATCCACGGAAACACTGCGAGTATAATTAGTGGTCATTAATAACTCTCTGGTGGTGGAATCAAAGCGAAAAGCGGAGATAATTGGTCTTGCTTCTTCGTAGGCGCGATCACGAAGATAATCCCCTTCTAAATAACCATTATTTTCTGCTTTAACCACAAATAAAAGATTAAGATTTTGTCGTACTTCTTCCCCTTTTTCCGAGATGGTATAGAAACCTAAATTAAACCCGGGGATACTTTCTAAATCGGCAATATCAACATAGTTATTATCTCTCAGAACTTTCTGTTTAATCTCCCTGGTGAGGGGTTGGATGAGAAATTCAGTGCGGGAACGTTCCACTTCTTGAGCAGCTAGATAATGATAGGTTCTTTCCGTTTGCCAACTACCGACACAATAGGCAAAAAATTGCTGAAAAATTTCGGTATTCATAGATTTAATTCTCCTGTTGCCAGTATCTTAATCTTGAGTTATTCTATCACTAAGTTGTTCCCTATTTTCAAAACCATAACAATCTCGAACCAGATAAAGTGGCCTACCCTTTACTTCTTCATAAACCCTGCCAATATATTCGCCAATAATACCAAGAGTGAGTAGTTGAATTCCTCCTAAAAATAAGACAGCAACCATCAGAGAAGCGTATCCGGGTACATCGATTCCTAAAATAATAGTCCTGAGAATTAAAAAACTAGCATAAACAAGACTAACAAGTGCAATGATAAATCCTACATAGGTCCAGACTTTCAGAGGTAAAAAACTAAAAGAGGTAATACCATCAATGGCAAAATTCCATAATTT
Organism: Microcystis sp.; assembly: GCF_048564745.1. Lineage (NCBI taxonomy): Bacteria > Bacillati > Cyanobacteriota > Cyanophyceae > Chroococcales > Microcystaceae > Microcystis > Microcystis sp. Next base: position 23,423 of record NZ_JBLZRT010000157.1, on the reverse strand, counting down.
CCAGTAATTCCATTTAGTTTGTCCTTGATACCGGGGTTCTCGATCGAATAAAATTGATGTCTGTTTATATCCCACCCAAGCAAATATTCCTTTCATAAATCTTTGACGTTCGGGCATCTTTTTAATTGATTCTACCACTCGGCGATCAATCAAGCGAAAATCTCCCGTATTAGGGGGAATAGGAACCCGACTTAATTTATTAATGACTTGATAGAAACCTTCTGCGGTGAAACGTTTCAACCAACTTTCGCCAATTCTAACCCGACGGGACGCATAAACCACATCATAACCCTGCTGCCATTTTTCGAGCATTTCGGCAATTAATTCGGGGGGATCTTGTAAATCAGCATCAATAGGAATGACTGCCATTCCTTGACTGTAATCAATTCCTGCTGACATGGCAATATCTTTACCAAAATTCCGGGATAAATTAACCACTTTAATTTGTGGGTAACGTTGATGATATTCCAGGAGATTTTTGAGAGTATTGTCACGACTACCATCATTGACGCAAACGATCTCATAACTGATATTTAGTGCCTCTAAAACCGCTAAAAGTTGCCTAAAGAGAGCATCGATGTTTTCTTCTTCGTTATAAAGAGGAACAACAACAGATATTTTCACGGGTATTTGATTTGATAGCATATTAATTTACCAAAAAATTAGAGAAATTTTCTAACAAATGTCAGCAATCAAAACTTGTTCGTACTTAGCTGCCGCTTGCTGCCAAGTATAATTATCTTCGATTAATTTGCGAGCATTTCTAGATAATTTTTCTCGCAACTCTGCCGATTCAAAAAGACTACTAATCGCCGTACAATATTCCTCAATACTATTAGCCCTTAAGGCTGCTAAAGGAACATTATTTCCTTCAACTGTTAATCCTTCTAAACCTCGATCGCTGGCTACCACTGGCACCCCCGCAGCCATAGATTCTAGGGTTTTAAACTTCATTCCAAAACCTGTTCTTAGGGGAATAACTGCCACAGTTGCCTGATGAAGATAGGTGGTCATTGATGGTACTCGTCCCGTCACAATTACTCCTTTTAACTTAGTTAATTCTTGCACTTCTAGGGATGGATTAGCACCGACTAGAGTTAAAGTAGTCTCGGGATAAGTAATTTGAATACGAGGTAAAATTTCCCTAGCTAAAAAACAGGCCGCATCGATATTAACCCAATAATCTAACCCACCGATAAAAACTAAATTATGTCCAGCAGGATCCTGGGAACGATAGGGAAACAAATCTAAATCTACTGCATTAGGAATTAAATAAATCTCTCCATTGGGGGCAAATTCTTCCATTTGTTTTTGATCATCATCGGTAGTGACGACAATTTTTGAGAATTTCTGCACAGTTTTTTGTTCGTAGCGACCCATGAGAGGAAGGTAGAGACGATCCCGTAATTCTTGACTAGAAACCCCAATTTCTAATTGACTTTTGCAGGTTTGATAGAGGGAACTATGCACATCAATTACTGTCCTAATTTGCTGTTGCCATTGGGGACGAATATAAATTTCATTAACACTATGTTCACTGGTAATTACTGAGAATTTTTGACTATTAACTGCCCTATCTATCCAGTTCTGCATCTCTTGAGAATAGCCAAAAAGTACATTGGGAGGGGTTCCCGTTTGCAGGAATTGAGCTAATCTTTGCAGTTTAGCAATTATTCCAGTTTTGGCATCTCGAGGACGGGGAAAAACTACCAATTCACTAACAAAGTTACCTAACTTTTCTACCTCCTCATCGCTGACATCAGCAGTACGCTGAACGATGAGAGTAATATCATGATTTTTGCTGAGATACTTGAGTAAATTAAAAGTTCTGCCCTGAGTTCCCCCTCTGGTTGGTGGATAGGGGAAGGCGGAACTAATCATTAAGATATTCATAGCTATTCCTCTAAACGATTTTCTACCATCATGCGGACAATATCGGTCATTTTGTATCGTGCTTGCCAACCTAATTTTTCCTTAGCTTTGTTGGGATTGCCGCGACTAATGGCTAAATCTGTTGGTCTTAATAAACTTTGATCGGAAATTACATGATCTGGCCAATTTAAGCCAACAGTAGCAAAAGCTGTGGCGACAAAATCCTCCAGTTTTGAACTTTCTCCCGTGGCAATGACGTAATCATCGGGTTGCTCCTGTTGCAGCATTAAATACATCGCTTCAACGTACTCTGGCGCCCAACCCCAATCCCTTTGAATATCCATATTTCCTAAGTGTAAAGTCTCGGTACTTCCCCGGGCAATTTTAGCCACGGCAGCGATAATTTTTTGGGTAACAAAGCGATCGGGACGCAGGGGAGATTCATGATTGAAAAGTATGCCTGAACAGGCAAAAATTCCGTAGGCTTCTCGATAATTAGCCACTTCCCAAAAAGCCGCCGATTTGGCCACAGCGTAGGGACTGCGAGGACGAAAAGGGGTATTTTCGTCGGCAGAATTATCGCCGATATCCCCGAAACATTCACTCGATCCTGCATTATATAATTTAATTTCTGCTCCGGTAAATCGAATTGCTTCTAAGAGATTTAAGGTTCCCGTGGCAATACTTTCTAAGGTTTCCACCGGCTGCTCGAAGGATAAACCCACAGAACTTTGTCCAGCCAAATTATAGACCTCATCGGGCTGAATTTTAATTAAGACTTGTAGGACACTGCGAAAGTCGTTCAGTGCCATCGATTCTAGTTTTACCTGTTCCTTGATTCCCAAACGTTTCAGGTTACTAAAAGAGGACATTTGGGCATCCCGGGAGGTGCCACAAACTGTATAGCCAGCTTTTAACAGTAATTCGGCTAGGTAGGCTCCATCCTGGCCCGATATACCACAAATTAACGCTTTTTTACCCATTTATTTACAATAATTTACTTTTGAGGGGTTAACATCGCCTTGGCGGCCTCGCTTAAATAACCGATTTGTCCGTAGGCATAGAGAAGATTCTCAAACCTTTTAGCGGGATCATTGATAAATTTGACAGATTTAACCAATCCTCTCACCAAACGCTCACCTCCTCGCCTAAATTGAGCCAATCCCGTCCTTCCTGCCACTTCTTCCCGGTAGTGTTCGCTGATGCCTTGCCACCAACTGCGACGCATAAACCATTGACGATTGATTCTTTCCGGGGCAACATTGTGTTCCACCAATGCTTCGGGAAAATAGCCCACTTGCCATCCCTGGGCGAGTGCCAGTTCTGTAGTGTATAATTCCTCATTAGAGAGAAGTTTTTTGCCAATTCTTCCCAAATTAGGGTCAAAACCGCCAATTTTCTCCAAGAAATCTCGCCGAATCGAGTAATTAACCCCTCGCGGAGTTAAATTCGCCTGGCTAATGTATACCACATTGTCGCCCAAATCGAAAGCCCCTAAACCCCCTGCTAACTCATCGGATAACCAATTGGGTTGACTGTAGCCTTGCGGCCAAATTAAGGTGACTTTTCCCCCTGCTACTGCCAGTTTTTGGTTATTTTCGTAGGCATTTAACAGAATTTGCAACCATTGAGTACTTGCAATCGCATCGTCATCCAAATAGGCTAAAATCGGCGCTTTAGTTTCCTTCGCCCCGCGATTTCTGGCGGTAGATAGCCCTAAAATAGGTTCGTAAACGTATTTTAGCCGCCCATCTCCCAGACGCGACTGGGCCACTTGACGGGTTTTATCGGTAGATGCGTTATCAACCACTAAAATCTCACAATCTGCGCAAGTTTGCGCCAAAAGACTATCGATCGCTCCTGCTAGGTAGTGATCGCGGTTGTGGGTACAGATAATCCCTGCTATTTTAGGAGCCATGGCTATCAAGGTTACTCATTCAATACCCTAAAACTTAACATTCCTTTGGAAAAATGTAAAAATACTTTTAAAGCCGTCAGCCGTCAGCCGTCAGCCGTCAGCTAGACAATAGTGATGATAACTAGAAAAATGACCAATTAATTGCCGGTTCTTCGGTTTGTGTTATGCAATAGACGGGGTTATAAGAGATGAAACCATTATAGAGAAAGACATTTGGCTATTTTTGTCAATTGTTTTCCATCTAGAACGAATTAATCAATTAAGTCTCTGGCCAAATAAGGATGTAGTCTATTTATGCCACCCGCTCGAACCATACCAAGTAACGAAGAGCCTAATTGCCTTTCTCAAGTAACAAGCTGATAACTGATAACTGATAACTGATAACTGATAACTGATAACTGAAATATTATGCCAAAAGTAAGTGTTTGTATTCCCACCTATAACCGCGCCGATTATCTCAGCTATTCGATTAATACTGTGTTGCGGCAGACCTATGAAGATTTTGAGTTAATTGTCTGTGATGATGGTTCTTCTGATCGTACCCCAGAAGTGGTGGCAGCATTTGAGGATTCGAGAATAATTTATCTGCGTCATCCTCAAAATATGGGCAGAAGTTTAAATATGCGATCGGGTTTTACCGCTGCTCGGGGAGAATATTTTATTAAATTCGATGATGACGATGGACTAACTCCTGAATTTTTAGCGAAAACTGTCCCTATTTTAGATCAAGAAAAAAACGTTGATTTTGTCTGTACAGATCACTGGATTATTGATAGATTTGGACAAAGAGTTGCATCAGCAACAAAAAAAAATTCAGCGAAATGGGGCAAAGATAGATTACAACAAGGGATTATTCCTGATTTAGAAAGACAAACTTTTTCCTGTAAAAGTTTACAGGTGGGTTCGACTCTTTTTCGTTATCAATCTTTAGCCGATGTGGATTATATGCGCCCTCAGGCGGATGGTTGTGAAGATTTTGATTTATTAGTGCGTTTAGCTTTAGCGGGAAAACAAGCTTATTTTCTGCCAGAATTATTAATGGAATATCGTTTCCATGGGGGGCAAACTAGCTTAAAACAAGCGGTTCACTTTTTGCAAGCAAACTTGTTTTGTACAGAAGGTTATCACTTTAATGATGTAAAATTAGAAGAAGAAAGAGTGAAAAGGACAGCTTTTTTACAGGAATGTTTGGGGATAAAATTAATTGAAAAGGGAGAAACCGAAGCCGGGCGAGTTTTAATAGAAAAAGCCTCGCAATTGTCAGGCAAATCCCCAAGGGCCAGACTGGGTTTACTGCTTTCCTATTTACCTCTAAACTTGAGACAATTAGCTTTTCAAGGTTTCCGTCAACTACGCCCCAAAGATTACGTCGAACAGGTGAGAGCCGTATAAACTATAACTTATAAGTAGGTAGGTGTTAAAAATTGTCAGACACCCCCCTTATCAAGGGGGGATTAAGGGGGTATCGAAGGCAAAATCTATCTTCTATTTAATTAGAACCACTTACTTAGCAGTTATCTTAATGGTGACAAGATAGGAAGTTTTCCTTTTGGGGAGTGGGTCGTCGATACCAAATTAGGTTACACTTCATCTTTGTGGGAAAAGCCGCCAGTTTTTTAATTTAACTATCTATGGATACTATTCACGTTACAGGAATTCGTGCCTACGGTTACACAGGATATCTGGCCGAAGAACAGGTTTTAGGTCAATGGTTTGAGGTGGATTTATCCCTGGAAGTTGATATCAGCATTGCTGGCAAAAGTGACGCAATTGAAGATACTCTAGATTATCGACAGGCGATCAAAATTGTCAAACACCAGATTGAAACCAGCAAATTTGCCCTCGTGGAAAAATTGGCCACGGTTATCGCTGAGGATATCCTACAACTCGAGGGCGTGCGACAGGTAAGAGTACAATTATCGAAACCCGCCGCCCCAATTCCCAACTTTACCGGTAAAATCACCATCGATATCACTAGATCTCGTTGAGTTTACGCGTATTATCGACTAAACTTCGCGCAAAAGCGTCAAAACGTTGGGAAAGCTTCTCATCAAAGATTTTTCCTTCTTCGTTGAAGACTTTCCACGCTTGTCCTAAGCTAATTTGTTCCGGAATTACCCAAGCGTGAACCCAACGGAGAATGATTCTTAAATCATTGAGGGCGTTACTATTGGATTGGCCGCCTAAAACACTGATTAATCCAGCAACCTTTCCCGATAACTCCTCAAAACTCATTAAATCTAGGGCATTCTTCATCACACCACTGACACTACCATGATATTCTGGTGTCGCCAAAATTAATCCCGCTGCCGATTTAACCGTTTGCTGCATTTTGGCCACATCGGGATAGTCAGAATAGTCATCTCCCCCGTTACAGAAGGGTAAAGAGAGTTTTCTCAGGTCAATTATCTCCGTTTCTATTCCTAACGCCCCTATTCGACTGATAGCAACTTCTAACGCCATCGCACTATAGGATCCTGGGCGTAAACTGCCATTAATACCAACGATTTTGATCATAGAATTTATACGAACTCATAACGACTACATATAAGCTAACAAAAAAAGAGGTAATTGGGGCAAGCTTAGTTAAAAAAATATGTCGATGGGGCGGAGAGAGCGATCGATCTAAGTTTTAATAGGAGTAGAAAGAAAGATTTATTCCATTTCCCCTCATTGCCATGCCAGAATTTCTCGATTTTCTCAAACATAAATATGCCTATGTGGCTATTGGTGAATTTAAACCGGGGTGTTTTTCCGAAGCCCAAAAACTCTACGAAAAGGCCGTTTCCACCTATTCCACGGGATTCCAGGGAGCTTTTCTGCTGCAAAAACCCGGAACCGACGAAGGAATTGCCGTGATCATCTGGGATAAAATCGATGATATGGAGGCAAATAAAAGCGAAGCCCACGAATTATTGCTGAAATCCATGGCTCCTCTGTTTGCGAAACCGCCTGTCACCGATTTTTATGAAGTATGTAGCGAGATAGAAGGTTCCCCCATTTAGGGATAATGTTTCTTTTCGGTGGCGATTAATTTGGCGGCTAAAACCCCGCCTAGGAAACCAAATAAATGTCCTTGCCAAGAAATCCCCGGACGGGAAGGCAAAACGCCCCAAATTGTGCCACCGTAGAGTAAAAAGACTAGAATTGACAAGAGTATAGAAGGAATATTTCTTTGGAAATAGCCCCGCAGTAATAAAAAACCTAAATAGCCAAAAATCAAGATACTTGCCCCGATATGGATAGATCCGGGAGCAGCAAATAACCAGACTCCTAACCCCCCCACCAGCATAGTCAACCCAGTCACAATAAAAAAGTCACTGGTTTCCTGTAACATCACCAACCAACCGAGAATCAGGAAAGGAACCGTATTAGCGATAAGATGGGGAAAGTCACCGTGTAGGAAAGGTGCGAAAAGAATACCCCGCAATCCGATGACTTGATGGGGAATAATCCCGAAATAGTCTAAACTACCCCGAAAAACAAATTGATCTAAAATCTCTAACAGCCAAAAAATCGCCACAAAAGTAGCGAGGATTATTGCTTGGGTTTTTATTTCTTGCCGTGATCCTTGACTCATAAGATTGATGGATGAGCTATTTTTTCCCATTATAGCCCCCCAGATCAGTTATCAGTTATCAGTTATCAGGTGTGAGTTTTCAGTTTACTGTTTACTGTTTACTGCGGGACAAAGAGAGGCTAATTGACAGGAAAAACAAGCGGGATTTCTCGCTTTACAAACTGCCCGGCCGTGGTAAATAATACTAATAGAAAAAGTTTCCCAATCTGGTTGAGGTAGTAAAGCCATTAAATCCCGTTCAATTTTCACCGGATCGTTATTAGTAGTTAAACCCAAACGATTACTTAAGCGCTTAACGTGGGTATCTACTGTCACCCCCTCAACAATCCCGTAAGCGTGAGCAAGTACCACATTAGCCGTTTTTCTAGCTACCCCAGGTAAAGTTAATAATTCCGCCATTGTCTTGGGTACTTCCCCCTGAAAATCCTTAAGAATTTTTTGACAAGCACCCTGAATATTTTTGGCTTTATTGCGATAGAATCCCGTGGAACGAATCAGGGTTTCTAACTCCTCTCGCTCGGCAAAAGCTAAGGATTTAGCATCGGGAAAACGAGCGAATAAAGCAGGAGTCACCTTATTTACCCGCTCATCAGTGCATTGTGCCGAGAGAATAACTGCCACCAATAACTGCACAGGAGTTTGATAATTTAAGCTACAGGTTGCCTCTGGATATAATCGCTTTAAGTTGCTTAAAATCTCTAGGGCGCGCAGTTGAAGCTTAGTTTTTTTTCGAGGGGCCATCACTGGAATAAATCCTGAAAAACTGCTAGGTTAGCCGTGTCGCGCACGATTAAGAAAACTCCTAATCCTAAGAGTAAAACTAGACCTGTTTGCATGATGTTATCTTGCAGTTTAGTTGGGAGAGGTTTACCTACTAAAGCCTCGATTAATAAAAATACCAACTGACCACCATCAAGAGCAGGTAAAGGCAGAATATTAATCACCGCTAAGTTAATACTAATTAGGGCGGCAAATTGAAAAAGATTACCCGCATCATTACGAGCGATTGCTGCTCCATATTCGACAATTTTAACCGGTCCTGCTACCTGTTGAACACTGTCTTTAAAGTTACTAACTAACTGCCCAAAACCTTGCACGGTTAATAGGGTTAATCGTTGAAATTCACCCGCACCCAAGCTAAAAGCTTGACCAAAACTATCGGCTTTCAGGCGAGTTTCTTCACCGTTGGGAGCCAATCTCACCCCAATTTTACCCTGACCATCACTTCCCAATTCCGGAGTAACGATTAAATCGAGAGTTTCTGTGGGGCGTTTGATGGTTAATTTTAGGGGTTGATCGGGGGAAGATTGAATAATGTCACGGAAGTCAATAATGGCATTCTGAGAAGCACCAAGGGGCTGATCATTGATAGCAAGTACGATATCCCCTGCTTGTATTCCCGCTTGTTTAGCGACGGAATTTTCCGAGGTGAAAACCTCTGGAATAATTACCCCTTCTTGATAGTTAATTTGGGGAAAACCCACCGTAGCGACTTGGGTAACAAGCAAAAAATAGGCAAAAATTAAATTAGCAATTACTCCCGCACTAATGACGATAGCTCGATCGAAAACAGGACGATTGCGTAATAAATCAGGATCGTTATTGGGAATTTGACTATCGGGATCGTCATCGGGAAAACCAACGTAACCCCCTAAAGGAATGGCGCGGAGGGCGTATTCTGTTTCTTTACCTTGATATTTAGCTAAAGCTGGACCAAAACCGATGGAAAAGCGATTAACATGGATAGATTGCCAACGAGCAGCGGCAAAATGACCTAATTCGTGAACAACAATTAATAGGGCAAGTACACCGATCGCTATTAAAACTGACATGATGATCAAAATATAATGACTTAGCTTTTGTTTATTGTAAGCGATCCTCCCAAGCAGATTGCAAAAAATCTTTAGTTATCGCTAATTTTTCGATCATTTAATTAGGTAGGCGTTAAAAATTATCAGATGCCCCCCTTATTAAGGGGGGACTCAGGGGGGATCGGCACCCCCCTTATTAAGGGGGGACTCAGGGGGGATCGGCACCCCCCTTATCAAGGGGGGCAGGGGGGATCGAACCTAAAATCCATTTTTAATTTAATTATAACCAGCTACTTATGCTAAAAGTGATCTTAACCGCCTAATTTGACCCGACGGAGAGCGATCGATGCCTTTGAGTGAACGCGCCCAGCAATTAATCCCAAAAGCGAAAATTATCAGTTTCGCCAATTGGCCCTATCAGCAAGCGGCGATCGCTGTTTGGCAACAAGCGGATAATCAAACTCGCTATCTCGACGATAGGGATTTAGATACTATCGTCAATTTAGAGCCTGATTTACTGGTTTCTAGTCAGCAAGCTCGAAAACTGCGGGATAATGCTAATAGTATCGTCGATAACGCTCGTCAGGCTTTATTAAGCCAATTTCCTACCATTTTTCAACCCGGAGGCGATCTTCATCCACCCCACCGCGCCGAAGCTTGTTGGCGTGATTTCTGGAACTTTTTACGTTGTATTACCTACGGTGTCGCCGGACAGCAGATTCCCTACACCAGCGCCGAGGGATTGGAAAATATGCGTCTTCTTTACCAAGAATTACAAGTACCATTAGGGGCGATGATTTTGGGGTTAGAAGCCTTAAAACAATACAGTTTAGATTATTTTAGCGACTCAGAAAAAACCGCAATTACTCCCTATTTTGATCACTTAATTGCGGTTATGAAAAAGTTTTAAAAGCGAGGCATTTAATCCGTGTTAAAATAGTGAGGCCAACAGTTAAAAATGCCGCTCACCGAGGTTAAAACTCCGTTGAACCCATGAAATCATAGGCGCGGGTGGGCCTCTTCGGGCCACCAAAAACCTCGATCGAGTGCCTGGCGGGTCGAGGTACTTTATAAAATGAGGGAGATTCTATGGATGCCAAAGCGAAATTACTAGAATTGATCGCTGGTAGAAATCGCGGACTCCTGGCCACGGAAAGCGACCGCGTGCGGATTTTAGCGGCGATCGAACAATTGGAGGATCACAATCCCCATCCTCATCCCCTCGAAGTTAAACAACTATTAGGGGGCAATTGGCGTTTACTATTCACCAGCAGCCGCGACATTCTGGGGCTAGATCGCCTACCTTTTTTTCAATTGGGGCAAATTTATCAATATCTTGACCTGAACAAGGCCAAACTCTACAATATTGCTGAAATTACGGGCGTACCTTGGTTAGAAGGAGCAGTGATCGTCGCCGCTACCTTTGAACCCACCTCCGAGCGTCGGGTCATGGTCAAATTTGAGCGCTCGATCCTCGGTCTGCAACGTTTTCTCAATTATCATTCTCCCCAAGAATTTATCGACGCGATCGAAAGTGGCAAAAAATTTCCTCCCCTCGATTTTTCCTTCAATAATCGTGAACAAAAAGGTTGGCTCGATATCACCTATCTCGATGAAGATCTCCGCATCGGCCGCGGCAGCGAGGGCAGCGTCTTTATTCTCGCTAAGGAAAAAACCTAACTTAAGTAGGTAGGCGTTAAAAGTTGTCAGATCCCCCCTTATCAAGGGGGGCAGGGGGGATCCGCACCCCCCTTATCAAGGGGGGCAGGGGGGATCGGCACCCCCCTTATCAAGGGGGGATTAAGGGGGGATCGGCACCCCCCTTATCAGGGGGGGATTAAGGGGGGATTGGCACCCCCCTTATCAAGGGGGGATTAAGGGGGGATCGAACCTAAAATCCATTTTTAATTTAATTATAACCAGCTACTTATTACCATAAGACTAAATACTAGGCAATAGGTAATCAGTTTCTAATAACCAGATTTAGGATTAAAATCAAATTATTGTACTATCATTACTCCCAGGAATTTTATCAAAATGTCTAACGAAACCGTTACTTATAGTCTTGAATCTGTCCTCAAGGAAATCAAAGACAGCATCAAGGAAGTTAACCAAAAAATCGATACCTTGCAACGAGATGTCACCCAAAAAATCGACACCTTGCAACAGGATGTTAACCAGAAATTTGACAGCCTACAGAAGGAAGTTAACCAAAAAATCGACACCTTGCAACAAGATGTTAACCAGAAATTTGACAGCCTACAGAAGGATTTTAACCAGAAATTTGATAAGATCGACGAACGGCTAACTAAGCTAGAGGTAGGACAAGCAAAACTAACTGAGAAAGTCGATGGGATGGATAGAAGACTAGAAAAGGTGGAAGGAACCCAAAAAAATCAAGTTTGGACGTTAATTATTCTTTTAGGAGGAGCGATCGGAACAGCAGCATGGCGCTCTTTCTTTTCTGGTAATCCTTAGAAATATTACTATAATTTCTCACTTTAGGGTAGTTATGAGGGGAAATTAGCAGATGTCAAACTCAGGTTAAAAATAAGGGATGTCTAACCAATTTACAACTAAAGGAAACTTAACCACCCCCAGAAAGAAAGCAACGATTAAGGGATATTTTCAGGTTTCTAATCTCCGAATTTTATTATCGCAATCTTGAACCTTTGCTGCTAACTCCAATGCTTGAAATAATTCCCGCGACTGAAGAAATGCTTCTTTCGCTTCCGATATACGTTTGAGTTTATAGTAGGTAAACCCCAGATTAAACCAAGATTTCGCTTCACCCCCCCGATCACCGATTTCCCGAAAGATTGCTAAGGACTGTTGATAAAACTCGATCGCTTTTTGGTATTCTCCTAGGGAATAGTAAACATTGCCTAAATTACCGTAGGATTTCGCTTCACCCCCCCGATCATCGATTTCCCGTGTGATTGCTAAGGACTGTTGATGAAACTTGATCGCTTTTTGGTATTCTCCTAGGGAATAGTAAACAGCGCCTAAATTATTGTAGGAATTCGCTTCACCCCCCCGATCACCGATTTCCCGTTTGATTGCTAAGGACTGTTGATAAAACTCGATCGCTTTTTGGTATTCTCCTAGGGAATCGTAAACAGTGCCTAAATTATTGTAGGAATTCGCTTCTCTCGACGGATCTTCGATTTCTCGACTTATTGCTAAGGACTGTTGATAAAACTCGATCGCTTTTTGGTATTCTCTTAGGGAACTGTAAAGATTGCCTAAACCTATGTAGGATTTCGCTTCACCCACCCGATCACCCATTTCTCCTTTGATTGCTAAGGACTGTTGACAACTTTTGATCGCTTTTTGGTATTCTCCTCTGGAATAATAAATATCTGCCAATGAGTCGAGACTCGCAACTAAATCAAGTTCTAGATTTAACTCTTTTTGTAAATTGATCGCTTTTTGATAATACTCGATCGCAAGCTGTTGTTCCTGACGATAATCTGACAATGGCAGATTTAATAAACGAAGGGTATAAATCTTAGCTAAACTGGCATATAAACTCGCTAGTCTTGGCTCTTTTTTGCCTTTATTTACCTCGATTTGCTCGATTAGTTCTAACAAGTCTTCCCTAGAGATTAAAGGAATATCTTTATCTATAGTAATTTCGTCAAAAGATTGTAAAATTGGTAAAATTTCCTGACAAGGTAAAAAGTTACTTGGAGGAGAAATAAAGCGAAAAACTCCTTTTCTCCAACTCCAAAAATCGGGGGACTTTTTGCGTAAATTTACCTCCACTGTGCTTGTTACCCAAAGAACAATGGAATAGGGAAATTCTCGCAGTCCTTCCCTTGTCCATTGCAGATAACCAAAAAATTTATCTAGTTCCGATTTTTCCTGTTGCCATTCGATCGAGTGTAATTTTTCCACTCCTGTGGTTGTGATCACGGCGTTTTTGCTTTGTAGTAACTCTGGTTTTCTGGAGACTAAACTAGCAATGGCTGCTCTTAAACTCGGTTCTTTTTGATCTAAATCAATCCGATAACAAGGGATTACTGGTTCTAATTCTTTGCTATAGCGATCGATGATTTTTTCTCGCAATTTTTCCTGATCACACACACAAATCAATATATTTAATCTCTCTTGATTTGCCTCTAGAGACACGATTAAACCTTCGTATTCTCTTTCATTTTGGTCAATAATTGAAGATGTTTCATTATTCATAATAAGTGGATAGCTGTTAAAAACTGTCAGATACCCCCATTAGGTAGGGTTGATTCATGAATCAACCCTACGGATCAAGGAGTGATCTGCACCCCCCTTATCAAGGGGGGATCAAGGGGGGATCCGCACCCCCCTTATCAAGGGGGATCCCCCCGCCTATCGGCACCCCCCTTATCAAGGGGGGCAGGGGGGATCCATCTTCAATTTAATTATAACTACTTACTTATCCCATTCAAATTGTTCCTCTTTTTTTCATTAACTCAACCACAATCGGATGCACGTTATACCACAAATCGCCATTGCGGTATTCCAAGATATATAAACCATGCAACAGATCTAGAAAATTTTGATCTTTGAGATCCTTCGGTTTTGACTTTTCATAAACAGTTTTAATAATTTCCTCATCTGCTGTACCGATACTTTCAGCAAAATCGAGACTAAGTTCTGTGATTGATTGTTCTAGAACAGCTTGATCAATTTTTAGGTTATTATCATCAGGATAACGACGAACCGATCGCAAACAAACCCGACAGCAATCATTAGTAATGCGAATTAATTCTCGTAACACTCCCCCACTATAAAGACAAATTTTTTCGAGGGTGTCAGGATCGATTAAAGCGGAATCGATGCGCTTAGTGATAATCTCGGTTAAAGTAGCAATAATTTGCGGATCGGGTATAGCATTAGGTGCATTAATTTCTCCCTGTTTAAAGAGTTTATATACAGGCATTTTCACGATCTGATTATTGATTTCTGTTTCGAGAGTTGCCTTTAAAGCTACTTCTCTTAAAGCGGCGATCGGAATAGTCATAATAATCCGAAAACCGGGCAATTTAATCGCTTTAATATGGGATTGAAAAATATCCCTTACCTGTGCTAAGTCAATTTTATCAATGTCATCAACAATTACTAAGATTTTTTTCTGACTTTGGGACTCGATCTCACTAGCTATAATGTTAATTTGGGCAACTAGATCGGTAATTCTCCGCTCATATTTTTGTTTGATTTCCTCGCGAATAGTCGAATTAATCTTGAGAATTCCTTTAATGTGAGCTAGTAAAGTAGAAAAGTTAAAACCTGTTTCGAGAGTGGCATTTGCTTGATTGGTTTCGGTGCGAATTTGTTCAGTAAACCATTGAGAAAAGCTTTTTTTCATAGAATCTTTAATAGTTAAATTTTGGGCTTCCGCTTCTGACATCATCTGAACGGCGATCGAGAATAAAATAGTAACATGATTTACGTCTGACATTTCGATCGTGTCTGAGATCGAGAAGAAAACAACAAAATAGCGATCATCTAACTTTCTTTTAAATTCGTAGAGTAGGGTTGACTTACCACAACCCCGATGTCCTGCTAGAATAATTTTTCCGTCTTCCGAAGGACTATCTTCGACCAATTGTTCTAATTCTTCGATAATTTCTGTGCCGTATTTGACAGCAAAACGCTGTAATTCTTTATCCGATCGCAGGGGTAAAAGTTCCAAATTGCGATAGGCTTCTCGAAAGGGTTTCAGTAAAGGACTAACCATAAGTAATTAAATTAGACTGTGTGTTGTGAAGATAATTAGCCACAAAGAAAACCAGAAAAAAATTAACTGATAACTGATAACTGATAACTGATAACTGTTATTTTTCTGCTGCCCAACTGTCGGGAGTGTAGGTTTTTAATGCCAAAGCATGGATGGCTTCGGTAGCCAGTGCCGATTGTAAAGCGCCATAAACCATTTGATGCTGTTTAACGCGGGTTTTGCCAGCAAATTCGCCAGAAATAACCACCGCTTCCAAATGATCGCCACCTCCCGTCAAATCCCGAACCATCACCTGTGCATCGGGGATTTGTTCTTGAATCATCGCTTCTACTTGGCGAAAGTCAACCATCTTAACTCCTCAAAACAATTAAAGATACTCTGATCCCATTGTTACCGAAAGCTCGTCAATGGGGACAAAATTTACTGCCGTGGGGGGGAGTTGTTAGGAGTTGCCGATGTGGGAGTCGGTGCGGAGATGGGTGTGCTGACAAATCCCATCTCGTAGAGTTGTTGATAGCTTTTTTGTCCTAATTCACTGGTGGGGTTTTGGGATTGAATCACCTGAATTAACAAAGGAACCGCCAATTCTGGCTGATTTTGCGCCCTATGGACCAAAGCAAGCTGATAGGTGGCTTCATCCCGCAGTTGTCCGGTGTTTAAAGCACTTTGACGCTGAGAATCGAATACTTTTGGGTCAATTCCTGAGAAACTATTAGCTAATTGCAGATGATAGTTAGATAGTTGGTTAAAAATCCGACGCGCTTGATTGAGTTTGTCCACAGCGACATCGTATTTAGCGGCATTAATAGCGGCGTTCGCTTCTTCCACTAAACGTTGTCCCCCCTGAAGACTCAGGACACTATCGGCTTGATTTAAGGGTTTCAATTCGTTAGGATCGCTGGCAGGAGTGTTTGAGTCGGGGGTTTGTGCTTGTCCGTCAGGTGCGATCGCAATAACTAAACCGATCACCAGAGTGAGCAGATAAATTAAACTATAAGGCTGTTTTCGCTTAACCATAAAATTTCTCGACTTAATGTTCCAGATGGGAACGGCTATTTTTTTTAACATCGACAACTGACCTATAGTAGCTTTTTTGGGGCAGTTTCGATCCGACCCCAGCTTTCTAGACGTTAGTTTTAGCGGTTTTGTCGCCATGGCAAGTGCTGTTTTTTCCCGAAAAATCAGTACAAGTCCCCAAAAAGTTAGTTTATTCCTCCCGATTAATGGTTTAAATACCGATAATTCACCCGTTGGAAGGCTGTCCAGATAGAATAAAGAGAAAGTAGGAGTTTAGTTAAAATGTCCTTATCACTGATTACGCGTAAGTTTACGGTGGAAGAATACGAAAAAATGGCAACCGAGGGAATAATCAAACCCGATGAAAAAGTGGAATTAATTCGAGGAGAAATTATCAAAATGTCACCGATGGGAACCCGTCATGCTGCCTGTATAGCTAGATTAACACAGTTATTTTATCGAAAATTTGGCGATCTTATTCTCTTAGGAGTACAAAACCCGATTAGATTAAATAATAACTCTCAACCAGAACCTGATCTAAGTTTACTAATACCTCGATCAGATTTTTATGTTGCTGCCTATCCTTGTCCTCAAGATATCTATTTAATTATTGAAGTTTCCCATTCTACCCTCGATTATGATCGCTATACTAAAATCCCTCTTTATGCGGAAGCAAATATTCAAGAAGTTTGGATCGTTAATCTCAAGGAAGAATGTTTAGAAGTTTATCGCCATCCGCTGCAGGGTAGTTATCAGGATATTCAGAAATATTATCGAGGTGAAATTATTTTTATTGAATCCTTTCCAGCAATAGAGTTAACTTTAATTGAAATACTCGGCAATAAAAGTTAGATCAAAAGTTAAACTTAGATATCGTGAGGATTAATGCCTAATTCCCGCAGTTTATTGGCTAATCGTTCCGCTCGTTGTTTTTCCTGATTATAGCTAGTAAAAGCTTGTCCATCGGGATAAAAAAGCAACATTTCCGGTTCCCCTAACTGAAATTGAATTTATTAATTGATTTTTAAAAAATGGTAAGTAGCTGGTTTTAATTAAATTAATACCAATTCTCCAAAGTCTGACTACAGAAGTTTAATCCCCCTAAATCCCCCTTAAAAAGGGTGACTTAAATTCGATGTGTAGTTTTCATTTAGAGAAATGGTATAAAAATGGATTTTGGGTTCGATCCCCCCAACCCCCCTTGATAAGGGGGGCTTTGATCCCTCCTTATTAAGGGGGATCTGACAATTTTTAACACCTAACTAATTAGAAAGAAAAAGAATACCCAAAAAGTTCTATCTACAACTTTTGCAAGACAGATCAAGGACAAAATCAAGGATTTATAATCTCGGTTTCTGAACAGTCCACTGGGTTACGGGGGCCATGGCTTTCCAACCTAAAAACTTGCCGACCGGTTCGGCTTTTTCAATGCCAATTCGCAGCAGTTCCCCTCCTAATTTACTATGCCATTGCAACAGGACTAATTCGCTTTCAATTGTAACAGTGTTGGCAACAAGACGACCCCCAGGGCGCAGGGCTAACCAACAGGTTTCCAATAGGTGGGGTGTGGTGATACCGCCACCAATAAAAATAGCGTCCGGTTGCGGTAAATCTTCCAAGGCGCTCGGTGCGATTCCAGCGACGATTTGCAGGTGGGGCGTTCCCAGGGCGGCGGCATTATCGGCAATGTATTGTAATCTGGTGGGATGATGTTCGATCGCAATCCCTTGGCAACGGCGATCGCTCCGCAGCCACTCAATGGCAATGGAACCACAACCCGCCCCCACATCCCAGAGCAATTGTCCGGGTAAGGGAGCCAATCTGCTCAGCGTGATAGCACGAACTTCTCTTTTTGTCAACTGTCCGTCATGATGGTAAGCAGAATCCGGCAGTCCTGGAAGGCGCGGCGCCAGGGTGGGGGGATGGGAGGAGATGCAGCTAATGGCGATGACATTTAGATCCGCCAGATCTGTAAACTCCCAATCGTCCGCGATGCCTTGAATGTGGCGTTCTTGGGTTCCTCCTAGATGTTCTAAAACCGTGATGGAACTCTCGCCAAAACCTCCCTCCCTGAGCAGCCGAGCAGCGATCGCCGGAGTCTGGGCATCAGCGCTCAGTACCAGCAGTTTAGCGCCGGGATAAAGCACCCCATTCAAGCAAGCCGGGGGCCGACCGCACAAACTCAAAGTTTCCACTTCACTTAGGGACCAACCCAAACGACTACAGGCAAGACTAAAGGCAGAAGGAGAGGGAATAATCGTCATTTCCTCAAGGGGAATCTGACGGGTGAGGGTGACACCAATTCCGTAGCACATGGGATCACCACTGGCCAAAATACAGACGGATTGACCACGAAGGCGGATAATCTCGTTAATGGAGTCTTGAATGGGAGAAGTCCAGAGCAGTTTTTGCCGTTGATCCTCTGGGGGTAACATTGCCAGATGACGTTCACCACCGACAATAACTGATGCTAAAGAAAGCAGACTTCGCCCCACCGAACTTAACCCTTCTAAGCCATCTTCACCAATTCCTATGATCGATAGCCATTTCGACTGACAATTGCGATCCGCCATATTAAAAAAAATCGCTACTATTTCATTATCTGCCATCAGGCTCTATCCTTCAAACAAGATATAATCGTGTTAGTGCCAAGTTAATTAAGATGAAAAATTATGACCACCACCGCCGATGATGTTTGGAAATTATTAGCCGAATTAGCAGAAGCTCAAAAAGAAACCGAGCGTATTCTCAAAGAACAATCTTTAGAAACCGAGCGTATTCTCAAAGAACAATCTTTAGAAACCGAGCGTATTCTCAAAGAACAATCTTTAAAAACTGATCGCCAAATTACCAGACTCAGTCAAGAAATTGGTAATCTTGGCGGTAAATGGGGTCGTTTTGTCGAAAATATGGTAGCCCCAGCTTGTGAGACTTTATTTTTAAATCGTCAGATTCCCGTACATCAAGTTAGTCAAAGAGTCAGAAAACGTCTCGACGGTAAAACCCTAGAAATTGATGTGTTAGTAACTAATGAAAATCATGTGCTAGTAGTGGAAGTCAAAAGTAGTTTAAGTGTAGATGATGTCAAAGAATTAATCAAGAATCTAACAGAATTTAGGCAATTTTTCCCAGAATATAACCAGAAACAATTATATGGGGCAGTGGCAGGCATTGAAATCGAAGAAGGAGCGGATAAATATGCTTATCGTCAAGGTTTATTTGTCTTGGCACAAAGGGGTGAAAATGTAGCAATTCTTAACGATACTGAGTTTCAACCGAAAACGTGGTAGGGGCTTTAAAAACAAGATATAATCGGGTTAGTGCCAAGTTAATTAAGATGAAAAATTATGACCACCACCGCCGATGATGTTTGGAAATTATTAGCCGAATTAGCAGAAGCTCAAAAAGAGACAGAAAGATGCTTTCAAGAAACCGAGCGACGCTTTCAAGAAACCGAGCGGATTCTCAAAGAACAATCTTTAAAAACCGATCGCCAAATTACTAGACTCAGTAAAGAAATTGGTAATCTTGGCGGTAAATGGGGACGTTTTGTCGAAAATATGGTAGCCCCAGCTTGTGAGACTTTATTTTTAAATCGTCAGATTCCCGTACATCAAGTTAGTCAAAGAGTCAAAAAACGTCTCGACGGTAAAACCCTAGAAATTGATGTGTTAGTAACTAATGAGAATCATGTGCTAGTAGTGGAAGTCAAAAGTAGTTTAAGTGTAGATGATGTCAAAGAATTAATCAAGAATCTAACAGAATTTAGGCAATTTTTCCCAGAATATAACCAGAAACAATTATATGGGGCAGTAGCAGGCATTGAAATCGAAGAAGGAGCGGATAAATATGCTTATCGTCAAGGTTTATTTGTCTTGGCACAAAGGGGGGAAAATGTAGCGATTCTTAACGATACTGAGTTTCAACCGAAAACGTGGTATGATCCTTAAACTTGTCTTTGGGAAAGTCCAGTGCAATTCTGGTACTGTGCCGCAGCTGTAATCAAGTAAAAAGTAAAAAGAGTACATCTTCCCTTTTTCCTTGCGAGTCAGAATACCAATTACAAGCTTTTGATCGGTAGTATAGACAACTAATTTTCTAACTACTTCTCTGCGTCGCATGGAGAACAAACAACGGTGAATTGGTTAGTTGAAGCAAATGCTTGTCCCGGTTTATTTTATGGAACTGCTGCCCAGGATGGGTTTTTAATTCGTCTCCGCACCCCCGGTGGATGGCTCAATTCTCCACAGGGAAAAGCGATCGCCAATTGGCTCGAACAATGGCAGACGACAATACAAGTTACCAATCGGGCAAATTTGCAAATTCGCGGACTGCAAAAATCCCCCACTTTAGAAGCATTTCAAACCCTGCAAAAATTAGGGTTAGCTGCCCATAATCCCAGTGTTGATCATCTGCGTAATATCATGTCTAGTCCCACTGCCGGAATTGACTGCCAAGAATTGATCGATACTCGTCCATTAGTCCAAGAATTAGATAATTTTATCCAAAATTATCCATCAATTGCCCAACTAAGTCCTAAATTTAGTATCGGTATCGATGGCGGTGGTGCAGTGGGAATTGGCACCGGTTCAACTATGGCCTGGCAACACCGCTATAATGAGATTCAGCTATCGGCAATTACCGTCAAAAATCCGACAAATTTAACTTCTCTTGTTTGCTTTCGATTAGCACTCGGAGGAGATAAACAATTCTATGACACGGAATTGTTAATTGAGCCAGAAAACTGTTTAGCTGTGGTCAAAGCTTTAGTAAAGGTTTATGTCGATTATGTTCAACAAACCCCCAATATCAAGGGTAAAAAACCGAGGATGAAACACCTGCTCAAAGATTGGGGATTAGCAAAATATCTCGAACAAGTTAACTACCAATTACATCGGACTTCTACCGGCATAATACAAGGGCAAGAATACCAGCAGGCTGCCCATTCTACTCAACCCTATTTTCATCTGGGAATTCATCCTCAAAAGCAACCCGGATTGTCTTATATTGGTCTATCATTAAGATTAGGACAATTGACGGCTAATCAACTATGGGGATTAGCGACACTATCAGAAACTTTTGGCAGTGGTCAGTTACGATTAACCCCTTGGCAGACTGTTATATTACCCGATATTCCCGATGAAAAAGTGTCAGAATTGTTGCCAAAACTGGCATCCTTAGGATTATCCGCTTCTCCCGGATGGGATGCGGGGATAGTTGCCTGTAGCGGTAAACCGGGCTGTGCAGCAGCGGCCACTGCAACTCAAATTCATGCTTCTCTCCTAGCAGATTATTTGCAGGAACGCTTAACCTGCAATTCTCCTGTTAATATTCATTTGACAGGTTGTGCTAAATCCTGCGCTCAACCGGGTCCAGCCGAAATTACCCTTTTAGGAACTACTATCGAGGAAAATGGCCAAATACTAGAAGCTTATCAAGTCTATGTGGGTGATAGTCAAAAGTTCTTAGAAACACCCATATTTGAGGGAGAATTTACCAAGATTTCCCCCCTCATAGCCCAAATTTTAAGCTCCCAAAACTCGAAAATTTTAGATAAATAGAATGGAATACATTAAGAATGGTGAGGAAATTTACCGCAAATCTTTTGCTATTATTCGGTCCGAAACTAACTGGGAAAATCTCCCCGATGATTTAGCTCATGTGGCGGTTCGTCTAATTCATTCCTGCGGGATGACAGACATAACAAAAGATTTAGAAGCATCACCGGACGCAGTTAAAATCGGACGAAATGCCCTCGCTGGGGGTGCAGCAATTCTCTGTGATTCTCAAATGGTCGCTAATGGCATTACCAAAGCGCGTTTACCTAAAGATAATCCGATTATTTGTACCCTCAATTATCCAGAAGTAACCGAGTTAGCACGGCAAATTAATAATACCCGATCCGCTGCCGCTTTAGAACTTTGGCGACCTCATTTAGCTGGAGCAGTGGTAGCCATTGGTAATGCACCAACCGCACTTTTTCGCCTACTAGAATTGCTCGATCAAAATGTAGATAAACCAGCTTTGATTTTAGGCTTTCCCGTGGGATTTGTGGGAGCGGCAGAGTCGAAATTAGAATTAGCAACTAATAGTCGTGGCGTGCCATTTATTACCCTGCACGGACGTAGGGGAGGAAGCGCAATCGCAGCAGCAGCAGTCAATGCTTTAGCAAAAGAGAACGAATTATGAATAAATTAGGCAAACTTTATGGATTAGGAATCGGGCCCGGTGATCCGGAATTGTTGACGCTAAAAGCACACCGGATTCTCACAACTGTTCCAGTAATTGCTTATCCTACCTTAGAAAGTGGCAAAGTTTTGGCACGAGCAATTGTGTCGGATTTTATCCGTCCCGAGCAGATAGAAATTCCCATGCCTTTACCTTTTAGTGCCGAGCGCAGTTCTCAACCTCATTATGATATTGCCGCCGAAAATATCGCCGAACATTTAAACTTAGGTCGAGATGTGGCGGTGCTATGTGTGGGCGATCCGATGTTGTATGGCACGTTTATGTATATCTTTAATCGCTTGTGCAATCGCTTTTCCATTGAAGTCGTGCCGGGTATTTCTTCAGTGATGGCAAGTGCAGCAATGCTGGGTGTACCTATTACTTATCGAAATGACGTATTTAGTATTATGCCCGCTACTTTAGAGGCGGAAATATTGCGGGATCGCCTAGCATTTATCGATGCAGCAGCGATTATTAAATTAGGCAGACATTTCGCTAAAGTTCGTGATATTCTCGAGGAATTAGGATTATTAGAACGCGCCCTCTACATCGAACGAGCAACCTTACCCAATCAGCAAATTATTCCGATTACCGAAATCGATCCAGAGGCTGTCACCTACTGGTCATTAATTCTGATTCCTAGTAAAACTAAACCCCAATAATTCTATAGACATAGTTAAATCTTCTATCCCCTACCTGACAAAACCTATCGGGTTTAGATGATAGGAAGAATTTCATGAAGATTTTGCTAAAATTGTCGATGCCTATATTGGGAATGATCGAGTATATGTATTTATTGACGATTTAGATCGCTGTAAACATCCAAAATCAGCAGAGTTGATGCAAGCGATTAACTTGATGATTGCTGATGATCCGTCAGTGGTGTTGATTTTCTGACAGGGGGACAAGCGAGCTAAAAAATTTGCCAACAAAGGCTTCTGGCTTCTCTCGCTAGAAATAGATCGAGCGATTCTAGGCAAAAAGCTAACGAAAGAATTAGGGATAGGAGCGAGCTTACCAGGAATCATTATTAATAAGTGAGAGATGGTGCGGCGAACTTTTTCGAGCTAAAATCATGAAAAGTTTACGATATATGGATTTCAGCCTTCTTGTCCCCCTGTCAGGTTTCTAGGATGACATCCTCGTATAAATCCCGAAAAGATGCCGTCAGATTAATACTCTGCAAACTAAAACTTTCTTGCTGATAGGTTTGCAGAATCCATAAACCCTGTTCACCCCGTCGAAAAGTTTCCACTCGTTGGTGTTTACTATTCA
>NZ_JBLZRT010000156.1:0-2081 GCF_048564745.1 Microcystis sp. | reverse complement strand
CTTGTACTAGGTTGGCTGGCCAAGTTTTCTACGATACTGATTAACCTTTTCTTTCTTCTGGTGTCCCCTAGGTCTGCATACTGTAATTCTTGGGCTGCCCATTTCTCCATTTTTTTGCTTACCTCCACCTTGATTCCTTCTTTCAAAACTATACCTATCAATCGTTTCCCCTTTTTTTAAGTTTCTTCTCTTTTTGTTAAGAAAGATCCGACTAATGGATAGTTATCAAGGGGGGACTAAGGGGGGATCGGCACCCCCCTTATCAAAGGGTGCAGGGGGGATCAGAGGCAAAATCTATCTTCAATTTAATTATAACTACTTATTTATAATCTCTCTTTTTTAACAAAAAATAATTTCCCTTACATAGCTTTATTTTCTCTCCGGTTAATTTTCGGTGACTTCTATCAGATTACAACATCTGCTCGAAAACTTGACAGACGCGGGGTTGAAAGCGCTGACGGTGTTTTATTTTTAAAAAAGGGCGCATAAATTCGAGATAGCGAGGGGATAAACCAGAAGTATCGATCACTCGAATTGATCGCAATGTGCCTAATTCTAATTCCTTTTGAACCATTAATTCGGAAATGCCGGCAGCTGCCAAACTATTCTCGATGATTGCTTTCACCATTTCCCCCGTATTTAACAGCAAAGTCACCTTTAATGTGCGTAAATCGATGCCCCAATTCTGTAAAGCTTCCTCGAATCTTTGTTGAGTTCCCGATCCCGATTCTCGCATTACCCAAGGGGTTTCCACTAATTCGGGTAATTCGATCGCTTCTCTTTTATACCAGGGATGAGAACGTCCGACAATAATTAATAGGCGATCGCTGCCGACGATCTCCTGTTCTAAACAATTTGTTAAATCACTCTTGACTTCTCCCTCGATTAATGCTAGGTCAAAACGTCCGTTAGCCTTACCCAGACAGATTTCTTCCGTATTAGCTAGGGTGCAGTTGATCTTAATTGCCGGATAGCGCTCCTGAAAATCGCTAATTTTTGCCGGCAGCCAATAGTTACCAATAGTCAAACTCGACCCTAATTGTAGTTCTCCCCGTTGCAAGTCGTTGAATTCCGCCAATCCCCTTTCTGTCAAAGTTACCTGGGTGAGAATGCGTTGCGCTTCTAATTGCAATAAACGTCCTGTTTCCGTGATCTCGATGTGACGACCGACGCGATGGAATAATTTCACCCCGTATTCACTTTCTAGGGAGGCAATGGCGGCACTGACGGCCGGTTGGGTGATATATAAAGCTTCTGCTGCTTTGGTGAAGTGGAGATGTTCGGCAGTCGCTAGAAAGATTTCCAGTTGATCTAGGGTCATTCTGGCCATGGCAAGGGGTTTTTTGTCTCTATTGGTCTTTCCATCATTTTAATTTATTAAATCAACAAGAAAGAATATTTGATTTTATTAATGGCTCTTTCTAGAGTGGAGGTAGGGCGATCGAGATCAGAAGAGCCGATTAAGAAAAAAAT
The DNA here is from genome assembly GCF_048564745.1 of Microcystis sp. Lineage (NCBI taxonomy): Bacteria > Bacillati > Cyanobacteriota > Cyanophyceae > Chroococcales > Microcystaceae > Microcystis > Microcystis sp. The sequence goes on along the minus strand of NZ_JBLZRT010000156.1, from coordinate 608 downwards.
CCTATGACTACCATGATTACTGCCATATCCACAGCAATAGCGGCCTTTATTGCCACTAATCTCGATGACATCCTGATTTTGACGATTCTTTTCGCCCAGGTCAATAAACTTTTTCGCCGTCGTCATATCGTTATCGGTCAGTATTTAGGCTTTATCCTGCTGATTTTGGCGAGTTTAACCGGCTTTTTCGGGAGTTTCTTGATTCCGGCTCAGTGGATTCGTTTTCTCGGTCTGTTACCCGTGATTTTCGGGATTCGGAGTCTCTGGCAGCGAGAAGAAACCGAGACGGATAATAATGTGGAGGTCGCTGTAGAATCAGCACCTTATTTTCCCTTGGCGGCCTGGTTTTCCCCTCAAACCGGTGCTGTGGCGGCAATTACCATCGCCAATGGTCAACTTTTCTTAAATCCCATTTCACCCCAGAAGCGCGTAACATCGGACCGGATAAACCCCAGTTAATCGCTTCGTCTCTGGTAATGCAGCCTATCCCTTCAATACGACGGCGGAAAATCGGGTTATTAGTGATTAATTTCTCGTATTCGTCCACTTTGGGGTCAAAATAGTCACAGAAATCCTCGCACTTATCCACCCATCCGTAGGGTAAATCC
>NZ_JBLZRT010000155.1:0-13106 GCF_048564745.1 Microcystis sp. | reverse complement strand
TAGATCTCTTGCAAAAGTAATCAAGATATATCCTTTTGTCGGTAACGAAGTTCGTAATTGTAGATACCAGCAATCAAATTCAATCTCAGACCAAATCGCCGTCTGCGATTTCTGTATCTTGATGAAAGTATCCGAAATATTTTGAGACGACGATGAATATGTTCTATAACTATGCGCCGTTGTGATAACTGACGATTGGCTTTTTTTTGCTCTTTACTTAGTTTTTATTTTTTCTTTTTTTTATGAGGAACTTGACTGTTTTGATGGAGCTTCTGAATTCCTTGATAGCCTTTATCCCCTAATATTTCTATTTTCTTATTTAACCTTATTTTGCTCTCTTTCCACAGTCGAAAATCATGGACTCTTCCTTTCTCACAACGGACACAGATTACCTGCTCGCTTTTTTGGTCGCAACGCGCTCGCTGCGCGAGATCGGCAACGACTTGCGACTTTAATGTGTGGTACCCCTGCTTGCCACCATAGCATGATTTCTGTTTTTTTTTGGGTCGTTCTATCTCCTGTTCTGACACATCCACCACTATTACTTCTGGTTCTTCGGTTTGTGTTATGCAATGGAGGGGAGTTATAAGGGATGGAACCCTTATATAGAAAGGCATTTAGCTATTTTTGTCAATTGTTTTTGATCTAGAGCGAACTAATCAATTAAATCTCTTGCCAGATAAGGATTTAGTCGATTTATGCCCCCCTATCGAACCATAACAAGTAACGAAGAGCCTCATGATAAATATCTTTTGCTGGCATTTTTATTATAACTGATGATTATTAGAGATGCAGCGATTTTGGTACTGTTGAAGAATCGGTGATTCGTCTTTTTCATCTCGTTCCCAGTTTCTACCTGAAGCATACATTAAGGCAGAGCCTTGGTACAAGCAAGTTAAATTGATTTTATTTATCCATTTTTGCCTTGAGAAATTCTTCTAATTTCTTCATATCTTCTTGACTAGGAGTAAGGGTAAATCTAGTTACACCTGATTCAGTTCGCATTCTATCCATATAAATTCTTAGGGCTTCATCATCTTCTCGATGGGAGAGGACATATTTTCTTAATTCTGGGCGAGACATTTGGTAAAAATCAGGTTGATGATTCATCTTCAAACTCCACATTAGTGAGCAAGATGCTCACATTACTATTTTCATCATACCGAAATAGATGAATATCGGTATAGAAGTTAGACAAGGTTTGACACATTCTAATGCAAGTAAGCATCTGTTCGGGAGTGGGTATCATTATTGATGGCTTTTTCCTCCAATTTACGAGTTTATACCTGTAATAAGTATAGCATACTACTGGATTGAAACAGCTAATTTAGTGCCTTAGATTTAAGGGAATGCGAGCATCCTGCTCGCTAATTATTCAGGTAGTCTGCTGGCTAGATGTTATAGTCATTTCAAATAAGTTTGAGACATAAGCTTTTCATCATTTAAATTGGTATTTGAGGTTGTAGGGGCGAAGCATTCGGATAAGAAATCTACGGTTTCAGCGATAGGTTATTGCCCGAATGCTTCGCCCCTACGGGAGTGCTTACTGACAATAATAGTGAGCTAGGTGAGTCTTATCTCATTCTTATTTGAAACAACTATATATACCAAGCCAGAGCCTTGGCACAAGCAAATTTCAAAAAAAAATTCGCTCGCTACGCTCGCTTAAAAGGGAAAAAAATACAGGATAAAGGGTAAAAGTGAAAGAGAAAAAAGGGAAAAGCTAAGTCCTCGACGACGCAACTACCCGCAGCCCGAAGCGGCTGTCCCTAAGAGCGGGATTGAACCAGTGGCGGTAGGCACAACGGCAGTTCTCAGGGTTGCGGCCCCACGAACTGCCGCGCAGCAACTTATATTGAGAATTATTCTCATTCAACCACGCCCGACCATCTATTGGTGCGCCTTCATAATGATCATGCCAATCATCTAAACACCATTCAAAGACGTTCCCGTGCATATCATAAAGTCCAAAGGCATTGGCGATTTGAAACCTGCCTACGGTGGTCGTCCTTGCAAGAGCAGTTTGTGCATAATTTGCCAAAGCTGGGTCAATTTTCCACCCAAAATGATAAGGCGGATAAATCGGATTTTGGCTTAATTCTTCACTGATAACTGATAACTGATAACTGATAACTGACCTACAGGCATATTCCCACTCCGCTTCACTGGGTAAACTGTATTGATAGCCTTTCCCTTTTTGCTGAGACCAATGGGATAGTCTCTCACAAAATTCCACTGCTTCGTACCAACTAATACATTCCACTGGTCGGCGGCTATACCCTTTATAGTAGGAAGGTTCTGGGTTAAGATCCCGTTCAATTTTAGGCATAGAAGCCACTACTCGCCACTGCGCCTGCGTTACTAGATATTTGCCCATCAGAAAGGGAGAAATCTTGACCTTGTGTTGCGGAAGTTCATCTGGATATGCTCCTGCTTCTCCTTCACGAGAACCCATCCAAAACTCACCACCAGGAATCTCCACCATTTCTAGGCTTATTTCACCTTCTAACTGTTCGATTACTGTGCTTGGTAGGTCGTTTTCTGTGATGATTGAGAGGGCAATTTTTCCTTGCTCATCAACCTTGGCTTTCCAGATAGGAACCTCCTCTCCCCACTGCTTCAGCAACCAGGACGCTGACAGCCTTATCTGTGGTTTTTCCTTCTCATCTTCGAGTAAGTTTCTCAACTTTTCTCGGTTTAAAAATGATTTATTGGCTGCTTCCTTTTCTAATGTCTCTCGCTCTAAATTATCAATGTCTGAACTGCGGAGGTAATTATATAATTCTTGCTGGCTACTAGGGTGCATCTCACATTTGCAGAAATACCGATAATCAGCAATTATCAGTGACTCTTAGATGATGACAAATGCATCAGCAGCTGCCTGTAAGCATCCCACCGAAAAGCTAATGAGCGGGGGGTAGAACCCCCCAAAAGCTTGGATTGAGTGATAAAATCGGGCGTTACTTCCGATTTTATCGAGGAGTTTCCCCGTAAAAATCCCAACTTGGTAGATTTACAAACATGAGATGCGCCCGGCTACTAGCTTCGAGAAAATCTTTAGCCAAGTCCGTAGTTTCCACCGTGTCTTGATATTCTTGCAGAATTTTCTCTGCATCTGCTAACTTGTCACCCGACCACAAATAATCCTGGGATTTATTATTTTTTTGCCAGTCTTTGGCATCTTTATCCACCTGTTTGGCTAATTCTCTTCCCTGTCGATTTTCGTTTCGCCACTGATTCAGGTTGTCCCACTTTTCAATTAAAGCTTCATGGGCTAAATCTACCCAAGCTTCTTCTTCTCGTTCAGTTTTTCCCGTTACTAAAAGGCGACCTTTTACTAATCCTTGTTTTCCTTCAATCAGTTCTTTTAAAACTTTTTTTCCTTCTTGATTATCTCCAGCTAAAGACAAGATAAAGGCTTTTGATTGACGCAATCTGGTATCTTTTTCCCCATCTCCTATTTGCAGAAGATTCAAGAAAATTCGCTTGATTAAAGCTTTTTCTGTTTCTGTTCGCTCCTGCTGCGGTGAGTCTTTTTCATAATCCCTATATTGATAAACTTTATCAGCTTGACAATTTAACGCTCCTACTATCCCACCTATCGCCTCATAAGTATCTAAAGTCAGCCGATGGTTTGCTTCATCTCGTTTCTGCCAAAGCTGGGTTAAAGCAAACTCTAATAAGGGTAAAAATCCGGGTTCTTGTTTAATATCTTCAAGGATTTGATTGAGTAAATTATTAGTAACTTCATAACCTTGCAGTTTGGCTGGTTCGGTGATAGCTTCTAGCAAATCTAATCCCCTTAGTTCTGGCAGGTATTCGGCGTTATTTTGAATCAGTTGTCGCAAAGAATCGTAACGCAAACAGGGTTCAATGAAATCCGCCCTCATGGTAGCGACAACTGCCAGAGGAGAGTCTGGAATTGTGGCAACTTGAGTAATCAATTCAATAAAGCGATCGCGCTGTTCCGCTAGAGCAAAAGTGAATAATTCCTCAAATTGATCCACCACCAGCAAGAATTTGTGTTCGCGGCGAAAAAGTTCTAATAGCGGTTTTAAGCCTTCGCTGGCTGGATTATTGATACATTCATCCAGCAATTTTTCGCGATCTGGAAAATAGTATAACAGTAGGCTTTCTAACTTTGACAACGGCTTAAATCCGGGCTTGATCGGTTCGAGAATTTGCCATCCTAATTCTTCCAACCAGGGCATCAATCCCGCCAGAACTACCGAAGATTTACCACTTCCAGAAGCACCAATCAGAGGGACAAAATTTAGCCGATCCAGCTTAGATTTGATGTCGTCCACCACTCGCTTGCGTCCGAAGAAAAATGGGCGTTCCTTCTTAGTAAACGCCAGCAATCCTTGATAGGGACAGCGCAATTCTTTCTTCTCATCTAGTAACGGTTCCACTTCTTTAACTTGAGGTTGCGCCCCATATTTGACCAGAATTAGCGATCGCCCAACTCCCATGCGAATCGGTTCTTGACCCTCCCCGCGCAATTCCCGCGAAACAAAATCAAACAGGCGATCGGCACTAATTTCTCCCGTTTCTGGGTCAGCCTGTTGTGGGGACAGTCCTTCGAGTAAGGCGGCGGTGAACAAACTGTATTCCTCATCTTCCCACGCTACCTGTTCTGACCGACAGGCGGCGATTAGGTAGTAATCTTGCTTCTCCTTAAACGCTGAGAGGCTAGGTTCTAGCAAAATGCGATCTAGTCCCCGATTTTCGGGCAATAACGCCCCTGCATGGCAACAGTCTAGCATTACCACCAGATTACTCAAACTAGAACGCCGTAATAAAGGATTGAGTTCTCGGTCTAAAGAAATGGCATTTTTGCCGTCGGGTTGGCTATCGGAGGTGGCGAGATAGGCTTCCCCGTCACCGATGCGATTGATCAGGCGAAACCCGTGTCCTGAAAAGTAGATCAAGACTTCTTGATTTTTGGTCTGCTCTCCCGATAAAATTTGCTGTAAGGCCTGCAAGACTTCATTCCCCGTTACCTTTCCTGGAACAACTTCGTAGCGTTTTTCTGCGGCAATCCAGCAATTGGGTAGGCGTTCTACATTGGCAAATGTCCCAGTATTCTCCAAGAATTTAGCAACAGCTTCCGCATCTTTGGCGGGTTTACTCAAAGATGGTAGAAAGTTCCGGTTATCGTAATCGTTAATGCCGATGACGAGGGCGTAGCGAGCCATAGACAGTCAGCAAGGGATAGAAATGTTTTTTATGTTAGGTTATTTTTTGGTAAACTGCAAGGAAAGCATACGCCCTCCCTTAGATAATCTTTTCTTATCATCACAAGTACGGGAGAGCCGAGAAATAGTTAAGAAAAAAGTTAATTTTCAATTTCTGCATTATTTATGACTCGACTAACTCCGATCCAAATTGACGAAAACACTCTAATTTATATAGAGTCCACCGATGACCTAGAAATTCCTGCCGAGACAGTAAAAACCGAGGGAAGAGTTGCTAAAGGGGGAACTTCTATACCAGATAAACAGCAAATTTTGCAGAATTTTCAGACAATTGAAGATACAATTCGTACTTACACTACTTACACTTTAAACGCTTTTCGCAATTTAGCCATTGCCAACATTGAGGAAGTCACTTTACAATTTGGTGTGGAAATCGGCGGTGAGGTAGGAATCCCTTATATTACCAAAGGAACCGCTAAAAGTAATTTAAATATTACGGTTAAGTGTACCTTTCCTAAGCCGCCGAAATCGTCTGATTGATGGTTCAATCTTTAACGTTTTCTGGTTTTTCCGTATATTCCCAAAATAAGAGAGCCAAATAATCTTGATTAAAGTCTCTGGTCTTGATTTTGGGGATAACTGGGGAATAGATCCCTGGGGAAATCCTCGGCACTTAAACAGGTTTGTAAAGCTTGGGAGGGGTTATTTTTGTCCACATCACGACTGACAGCGATAACGCACTCGGAAAAGCGACCGGGTAATAAACTTTGACGACAGGAATCTAAAACCTGTGTAGAAATCCCTAATTTATCGGGTTCCTTGGCTGTTTCTGTTTCCGTTTGTTTGAGGGAATTAGCGGCAAACAAGGGGGCAGCGCGATGGATATCGACCACACAATTACCTAGGTCAATAGGACGACGCACTTGAAAACAAGCTTGCAGAGCCAGATTACCATCGATCGGGGTTTTGGATTTAATCATCACTACACACCGGGATAATTCTTTAGGAATTAATGCTTCTGAACAAGCGGTGGCGGCATCTTGGGGACTCACCCCCGTGCGGACAATCTGACTGATACAGGCACTAAATTGATTATTGTTGCCAAATGCGATCGCTGTTCGGTTCATTTCTACTAAGCCAAGGGAAATAGTAGCGATCGCGCTCCAACTAGCAATTTTTTTAATATGGTTTTTCATTGTTTGCTCACACCCAAGATTTTAAGGCTAACTGGCCTTGATCTTAACAGATTCACGGGGAACAGGAAACAGGGAGATGGGGGAATGGGGAGATGGGGGAATGGGGAGAGGGAATTATAAATTATGAATTATGAATTATGAAGTGGGGAGATGGGGGAATGGGGAGATGGGGAGATGGGGGAATTTGACTAATACCCCAAAACCCTAACACCCTAACACCCCAAAACCCAAGGGCCAAAATTAGTATTCTGGTACAGTGGAATCGACTTCGCGACTCCAGGCACTGATGCCACCTTTGACGTTAATTCCTTCGATACCTGCCTCTTTGAGGATAGCGAGGGCTTTAGCGGAACGTCCCCCCATCTTACAATGGGCGATAAGACGATAACCGTTGACTAATTCCTTAATTTTGGGAATTGCCGCACCATTCTCGATATCGGGTAGGGGAATTAACACCGAGTTGGGGATATTAGCGATTTGGTACTCGTTGGGATTACGCACATCGATGAGAATGTAATCATTGGCATTGCTGTCAATTAGTGCTTTTAACTCTACTACGGTCATTTCTGTCATTTTTTGCTGTTCTGCTGCTTCTTGTGCCTTCGCTTGCGGAATACCGCAGAATTGTTCGTAATCAATTAGTTTTTCAATGACGGGACGGATAGGATTCGGACGCAATTTTAACTCGCGGAATTTCATTTCCCAAGCATTGTAAAGCAGTAAACGACCACTGAGGGTATCCGGTGCGCCGAGGATGATTTTAATGGCTTCTGTGGCTTGAATTGTGCCGATTACTCCGGGTAAAACCCCTAAAACGCCGCCTTCGGCACAGGAGGGAACCATCCCCGGTGGTGGCGGTTCGGGATAGAGATCGCGGTAGTTGGGACCGCCTTGGTAGTTAAAAACGGTTGCTTGTCCTTCAAAGCGGAAAATTGAGCCATAGACGTTGGGTTTGTCGAGAAGAACACAAGCATCATTAGTCAGATAACGGGTGGGGAAATTATCCGTCCCGTCGATGACTACATCATAGGGGGCTAAAATGTCAAGGGCATTTTCGGAACTTATGCGGGTTTCGTACAAATCCACCTGACAATAGGGGTTAATTTCTAGAATTCTGTCCTTAGCGGAAACAATTTTCGGTTTACCTACCCAAGAAGTGCCGTGAATAATTTGACGTTGCAGATTGGAACTATCGACGATATCGAAGTCAACAATACCGATTCTACCGATGCCAGCCGCCGCTAGATAGAGTAAAAGCGGGGAACCGAGTCCCCCGGTGCCGATGCAGAGAACACTGGCGGCTTTTAGTTTTTTTTGACCTTCTAAGCCCACTTCGGGCAGAATAATGTGTCGAGAGTAGCGTTGAACCTCCTCTTTGGAAAGTTCGATCGCCGCGAGATTAGGATTTAGCATAGATTGGGTAAATAGTGAAACCTGACTCGATTCGGGCAAGAATTTCGTCTCAGCACGATTTAGAGACAAAAATCAGGAAGACTCGATCGCTTCCTGTTTTTTCAATTCTTTCTATGATTATGATAGTGTGAGGGTCTGGCTCCCTGTTGTTAATATTAGTTAACTTTCCCCTGCTACTTGGGCGCGGTATTCACTAGCGGAGAGGGTATCAGCCAAGGCAGTATCGGGATTTTCTACCCGCACTTTTAATAACCAACCCTCCCCGTGGGGATCATCGGCAATTAATTCGGGGGAGTCAATCATCGCTTGATTGCGATCAACTACGGTTCCCGAGACGGGAGGATAAAGATCTTCTACCGCTTTTACCGATTCAATCGTGCCGAAACTACTACCTACTTCCAGCGCCTCTCCCAATTCGGGCAATTCTAGAAACACGATATCACCCAATTGATCGACGGCAAAAGCACTAATTCCCAAGGTAGCGATTTCACCTTCGAGTCTGACGTATTCGTGGGTTTCTAGGTATCTCAAATCCTCGGGATATTCCAGTTCCATCGTTTGTCTCTAAATATTTACAGCATCAGATAGTTTACTAGATCTCTTGGGGAAAATGTTCATCGGCTAGGGCTGTTTTATTGCCGATCGCTACCTAGACAAAATTAATTACACCGATCAAACCCTGATTAAACAGCTAAAATTGGTTTAGATCGATCGGGGAACGCTGGAACACCGGAACACTGGAAAAGTAAGGGTTAGCCGCTTTTTTAGCTCACTTAACAATACCCAGTTTAAATGCCTCCTAGCTTACTTATGTTAAATCCCATCTTATATCCTCGTGGTGGCGAACATCAAACCATAAGAGCCTTTTTTGAGCCAAAAACCATCGCTGTGGTGGGATTTAATCGCCAAAATCCCCAACTCGATCGCACTCTTTTACATAATCTCCATCATAATCCCGGTCAGCACCGCCTTTATCTAGTTAATCCTCACCCCGAAAACTGGCTCGATCTTCCCACCTATAGCAGTTTAGAGGATATCCAGGCGGCGATCGATCTGGTAATTATCACCGCCCCTGCTCCCGAAATTCCCGCTATTATCGCCCAATCTGTCGAAAAACAGGTTAAATGCGCCCTGATTCTCTCCACGGGTTTTCGGGAAACTGGACAGATGGGGGAAAATTTACTCAGGGAAATTAAAGCGATCGCTGGTCAAAAATTACGCATCATCGGTCCCCATAGCTCAGGAATCTGCAATATAAGCCAAAATCTTAACGCCACCTTTTCCCCCATCCTGCCGAAAACTGGTTCAATTGCCCTGATTAGTCAAAGTGGGGCGATCGCGGCTGCCGTGCTTGATTGGAGTTTAAGCGAAAATGTCGGTTTTAGTCACTTTATCTCCCTCGGAGTTCTTTTAGATGTGGATTGGGGCGAATTACTCTATTATTTGGGAGACGATCCCCAAACTAAAAGCATCGTTATCTACCTGGAATCCCTGAATAATGCCCGCTCTTTTCTGTCCTCGGCCCGAGAAGTTGCCCTAAATAAACCAATTATCGCCATTAGTCGCCACAGTACCGACTTTGACCCCACTTCTCTTTCCCATGCTGGCAAATTGACCAGCGATCAGCTAACTCTCTCCGCTGCCTTTGCTCGCTGTGGCATCGTGGAAGTACAAAGACTGGCCGATCTCTTGAATATCACGCAAGTTTTAGCGAAAATTCCCCGATTTCCCCGGGGAAAACGCTTGACAATCATCAGCAATGGTGTTGCTCCCGCTCTTTTAGCGGCCTCGGCTTTACTGGCGGAAGATGGACAACTGGCAACCCTTAACCCCGCAACGATCGAAAAACTAGCTCCTCTTGTTCCCGCGGATATTGTCCCCCAAAATCCTATCGATCTGCGTCGCAGCAGCGATCCCGATAGCTACGCTCGCGCCCTAGAGATCGCTTTAGCGGATGCACATACCGACGCGGTGTTGATGATTCTCTCGCCTCGCTTTAACACTGATCTGCGAGAAATTGCCCTTAGAATTGCCTCAATCGCTCAAAATAGCACAAAACCCATTTTAGCAAGTTTGATGGGGGGAGAGGGCATTGCAGAGGGAGTATCGTTATTAAATCAGCAGGGTATCCCCACCTATCGCTATCCCGATTCGGCGGCCCGGGTGTTTAATTTGCTCTGGAAATATGAAGAGAATCTGCGCGGTCTTTATCAAACGCCAATTTTAACCAATTCTCAGGAAAATGGCTCCGATCGAGTTTTAGTGAGCCAGATTATCGAGCAAGCAGGGGATAGAACAATTCTCAGTGAGCCAGAGTCTTTAGATATACTCAAAGCTTATGGAATCCCTGTTATTGTCACTAGAATTGCTGAAAGTGCCGCAGAAGCAGTTAATCTCGCTAAATCTCTCGGTTATCCCGTGGTGATGAAACTGTATTCGAGGACGATTATCCATAAAAGCGCGGTGGGTGGGGTACAATTGCCGCTTTTTTCCCCTAGGGCAGTCGCACAAGCATATCAGGCGATCGAAGCTAATGTTAGCGCACAAGTGGGTGGGGAGCATTTTCTCGGGGTGAGTATTCAACCGATGTTAGAGATCGATCGAGGATATGAGTTAATTATCGGCTCTAATTACGATGATCAGTGCGGACCGGTGATAATTTTCGGTACTGGTGGCCGTTTAGTCGATATTTTTCAAGATTACGCCACCGCTCTACCTCCTTTAAATACTAATCTCGCTCGCCGACTTTTAGAAAAAACCAAGATTTATCGGGCTTTTCAGGGGACAAATGGGCTTAAATCGCTTAATTTAGCGAATTTGGAGCAAATAATCGTTAAATTTAGTCACCTGGTTAGTGAACAACCTCGCATTAAAACTATCGATATTAATCCCTTTTTTGCCGATTCAGAGCAATTGATCGCTCTTTCCGCTTCTATCCTTCTTCATCCTCCGACTACACCCCCAGAAAAGTTATCTCATCCGGCGATTCGTCCCTATCCCGAACATTATATGGGACTTTGGACGACGAAAAGAGGCTTAAAGGTGCTAATTCGTCCGATTCGGGCAGCGGATGAGCCTTTAGTGCGACAATTTCACCATTATCTCTCGGAAGAAAGCATTTATTATCGTTATTTTCATCTTGTCAATCTCGATCGCCAAACCGCTTATGATCGTCTTACGCGCATTTGTTTTATCGATTATGATCGAGTAATGAGCTTAGTGGTAGAGATTAATAACGCTCAGACGGAAGAGCCAGAAATTATCGCTATAGGACGCTTAAATAAACTGCATGGCGTTAATGTGGCGGAATTTGACTTATTAGTTAGGGATGACTATCAAGGTCAAGGAATTGGTACTGAATTACTACAGCGTTTGGTCACTATTGGCAAAAAGGAAGGATTAGAGGGAATCGAAGGGGAAATTTTAAGGGATAACCGCGCTATGCAGATAATAGCCGCTAAAGTGGGGTTTTCTCTCTATAAAACTGCCGATTTTGTCAAAGCGGAACTTGAATTATGAAGCCTTTTTTGATAAGCTGATCACTAATTTTCTGGCTGAATGGTTCGAGCTAATCCTTGCTCTAAAGTAAAGGGAGGTTGCCAATCCAGGGTTTTTTGAATATAGCTAGAGTCAACGGCAAGAGAACCAAGCAAGCGATCGATACTATAGGTGTTAAAAGGGAGATTTTTCCCTGTTATGGATTCTATGATATCACCCAGATAACCTAAGAATCTAAGTAAGGTAGTGGGGACGGGCAGCAATCGACAGGGTTGTTGAATTTGTTGAGCAATGAGTCGAATTAATTGGGGAGTAGAAACAGCTTGGTTATCGCTAATTAAAAAGATTTGATTAGCGGCATTAGGATGATCTAAACAGGTAATAATGGCAGCAACTAAGTTACCCACAAAGACAAAACTACGACGATTTTTTATTGCACCAAAAGGTAAAGGTAATCCCCGTTTAATTAGTTTCATCAAGCGGTCCATATTACCCGGATTACCAGGGCCGTAAACTAGAGTAGGACGAATAATTGTCCAAGTCATGTTACTATCTTTGGCAAGGTTAATTAAAGCTTGTTCTGCTTGCAATTTACTACGACCATAGGGACTATCAGGGTGACAGGGAGAATTTTCGTTAAGAATATCATCACTTTCGGCAGCCATAGCATGAATAGAACTGACAAAAATAAAGTGCTTAACTCCCGCTTTTAGCGACTGCTTCACTAGGTTAATAGTCCCCTTAGTGTTAACTTTTATAAATGCTGCTTCTGGATTGGATATAGTCTCATGAAGGATATGAGCGCGTCCTGCTAAATGAATAACTATATCAATGCCTAGCAATGCTTCTTGCCAATCGGTCATATCATCAATTTCACCCACCTGAACGGCCTTAATTGACAGGGCTGCGGGAAACTCAAATTTCTGGCGAATTGCAGCTGTTATTTGGTAGTTATGTTGATGTAAAGTTGGCAGTAAGTGGCTGCCAATAAAGCCAGTAGAACCTGTAACTAAAACGTTTTTCATTATTAATTATTCAATTAATTTTAGTAAAATTTCCAACCATGTTTATTGAAAAAATACACGGCAGATTGAGCAAAAACTATTGCCAGTTTAGTCGAGTTGTGAGCTCCTCTTACCCAATGATGATAAATATTCACATGGGGATAAAGTATGGTTTTGTATTTTTTAGACATTCTCATGGTCAAATCATAATCTTCAAAATACATAAACATATTTTTATCAAAGTAGCCAATATCATCTAAATATTTTCTGTTAAATAGCATAAAACAGCCACTAATAATCGGTACTTCTATTATCTGGTTATAGCTAATATCTCTCATTTCATACCAGTCCAATCTCTTTTTGAAAAGAAACTGCATTTTTTTTGGTATAAAACGTCTAATAAATAAGGTCAAAACTGTGGGTTGACGCTTACAAAGGTATTGGATGTCCCCATTAGGGTAAGATATTTTTGGAGTAATCAATCCCACCTCTTGATGCTTATCGAGGTAGTGAATAAGTTCGGTGATCACATTATTATCAAAATAAACATCTGGATTGATAACTAAATGATAATCATAATTTTTAGCCCTAGTAATAGCTAGGTTATGTCCTTGACCAAAACCAACGTTATTACCATTATTGAAGTAGTAATCTATATCGTATTCCTGAAAATTATCAAAGATTTTTTTGAGTTCATCAGTGGGAGAGTTATCTACTACTGATAAATTAATTTCCATGGGTGTGCTAAACAGAGACTTAATTGCTTGAGTAACTATCTCTGGGTCATTTTTGTAAAG
>NZ_JBLZRT010000154.1:0-72435 GCF_048564745.1 Microcystis sp. | reverse complement strand
ACCGCTCGATCGCATCATCGGAAATGGAGACATACTTAAGGGCCCGTTCTAGGCGACTGCTGGCATCGGTAAAGAGTGATTTCGACATGATTTTTTTCCCCCTATCTATCCCCATTAGAACACGGGAAAAACAGTATATTTCGCTACAGTTTATTTTTCTTAATTAACCATGCCCAGGAATTGCCGACAATTGTTCTCAACCAAGGTTACTTGAGAGATTTTCCAGTACATCATCTACCGTACACCCCACACCCCACACCCCACACCCCACTTCCCTATCACCCCACTCCCCCATCCCCAACCTGCAACTAAAAAAGGGAAAGAGCCATGCTCCTCCCTTTTTTGATAATTTATTCAAGACGATTGTAGATGCACAGCAATCGAGGCTGAAATTACATTAAGCCTAATTGAGCAAGGATGCCTTTGTGGGTTAAGTATTCCGTAGCTACGCCAATAACGAAACCGAGCATGGCTAAACGACCATTCCAGTTTTCAGCGAAAGCGGTGAAGCCGAGTTTGTTTTCTTGCTTATCCATGGTGAATTGCCTTCCTATAAGAAAATTGCGTTTAAGTCAAGTGCTTGATATTTAATGTAACATAACTTTCCAGACTATGCAACATTTCTTTACATAAATTTTATTAATGTTGACCATAAACTTTTATGGGGGTAGGGTCAAGGTTTGGCAATGGCGGCCGAAAAACAAGCCTGCTCCTAGTTCTAGGGCTAAATAACGGTTTTCCCATACCTGACCGAAAAAGATTACAATCAAGCGAAAGGTCAAGAATCGATCGCCGTCGAGCGAGGAGTGAATATGCGCGCCTTACTGATTTATCCCGTTTTTCCGCCGACTTTCTGGTCCTATAACAAAATTCTGGAATTAGTCGATCGCAAAGTCTTACTTCCTCCCCTGGGTATGGTGACGGTGGCGGCGATTTTACCGCAGGAATGGGAATTTAAACTGGTTGATCGCAATATTCGGGCGGTGACAGAAGCAGAATGGGACTGGGCCGAAATAGTGATTCTTTCCGGCATGATTGTCCAACGTCAAGATTTAATCGAGCAAATTCACGAAGCCAAACAACGGGGTAAACTGGTGGCCGTGGGGGGTCCCTATCCCACTTCTATCCCCCACGAAGTGGCCGAGGCCGATTTTCTGATCCTCGATGAGGGAGAAATCACCATCCCGATGTTTGTGGAAGCATTGGCAAGAGGAGAAACCAAAGGTGTTTTCCGCACCACAGAAAAACCCGATGTGACAATTACCCCGATCCCCCGCTACGATCTGCTCGATTTTGAAGCTTATGATTCCATGTCAGTGCAGTTTTCGCGGGGATGTCCCTTCCAGTGCGAATTTTGCGATATTATCGTTCTCTACGGTCGTAAACCCCGCACCAAAACCCCCGCACAATTATTAAAAGAATTAGATTATCTCTACGAATTAGGTTGGCGCCGGGGCGTGTTCATGGTGGATGATAATTTTATCGGTAACAAACGCAACGTTAAATTACTCCTCAAAGAATTAAAAGTTTGGCAAGAAGAACACCAGTATCCTTTCCGGTTTAACACGGAAGCATCGGTGGATTTAGCCGCCGATCCCGAATTAATGGAAATGATGGTCGATTGTTATTTTGATGCGGTCTTTTTAGGTATTGAAACCCCCGACGAAGAAAGTTTACAATTAACCAAAAAATTCCAAAATACCCGTAGTTCCTTAACCGAGACGGTAGAAAAGATTATTAAAGCTGGATTGCGCCCTATGGCGGGATTTATCATCGGTTTTGATGGCGAGAAAAAAGGAGCGGCCGATCGCATTATTAATTTTGTCGAAGAAGCGGCCATTCCCACGGCTCTATTTGGAATGTTACAAGCTTTACCGAATACCGCCCTATGGACTCGCTTGGAAAAAGAAGGACGACTACGATTAACGGGGAAACAGGACATTAACCAAAGTACCCTGATGAATTTCGTTCCCACCCGGCCGATCGAAGATATTGCCACAGAATATATTGAAGCCTTCTGGAAATTGTACGATCCGGAGGTATTTCTCGATCGCACCTATCGCTGTTTCCTGAAATTAGGCGCACCTAAAGCTAAACCTGCCTTTAAACTGCCTCGTCGGGCCGATCTCTATGCCCTAGCGGTAATTATCTGGCGACAGGGCTTTAAACGTTCCACTCGCTGGAAATTCTGGCAGAATTTATTCGGTATTTTGCGCCATAATCCCGCCAATGCCGAACACTATATCACTGTCTGCGCCCACAACGAGCATTTCCTGGAATACCGTCAGATTGTCCGGGATGAAATTACGGCACAATTAGCCGAATTCCAACGCCAAGAGGCATTAATGGCGGAAAAAACCGCCATAGCGGCCTAATTATTCCGAGGATGGGTAAATAAACCCATCCTGAACATTTTCTGTCCTGATGGTGGACGATCGATAAATCAATAATATTCCTATTTTCTGGTTAAAAATTCCCTCAATCTCTGCCAAAGCAATTCAGTATAAATTCTTAATTTTCTAGATATAATTACATTTTTTCCCTAAAATGTTAGCTGGAATACTGAAGAAATCGAGAAAATCTGGATAAAGCCAGTATTTTTAGCTACTTAACCCTATCAATCAAGCTAAAATCAATGATTACTCGTCAAGAACTTAAGAAACTACAATCCCTAACTCAAATACCCGCCCTTTCCATTCTCTTACCTACCCATCGCACCTCACCGGATAACAAACAAGACCCTATTCTCGTTAAAAATTTGGTCGATGAAGCAAAGCGCCGATTATCGGCAGAATTCTCTAAACGTGAAATCGAACCTTTGTTCGAGCGCCTCGATAGTCTCGTGGCTGAAATAGATTATCCTTATACTCTAGATGGATTAGCTCTCTATATTGGTCCGGATATTGCCAAGCTTTATAACTTGCCTTTTTCTGTCCAGGCAAGAGTTGTCATCGATAAAACCTTTGCCACACGGGATTTAGTTTATGGATTACATCGAGAACAACCCTATTGGCTGTTACTATTAAGTCAGGGTTCTACTCGTTTAATCTCAGCTACAGGAGAAACTCTCGAAGAAATTCGCGATCAGAATTTTCCCTTAGAAATGACCGGACCGGGGGCCACCGCACCACTGCCCTTTGATGCCGATACCAGTTATCTAGATGATAGAATCCGGCGATTTTTCCAACAGGTAGATAATGCTCTGGGTGAATACATTGACATTGATGATTCTTCCCCTTTGATTGTGGGTGGAGTGGTTCGTCAAATTTCCTTCTTTCAAGAAGTTTCACAGTACACATCAGCAATTGTTGGCACTTTAACCGGCAATTTTGACAAAACTTCACTGTCAGAATTAATTCCACAAGTATTGCCGATTATGCATTCAGTGCGTCAGACTCAAAAAACTGAAGCCCTGCAAGCTTTGGATGCGGCAGTCAGCGCTCAAAAAGTTATCTCTACCCTGGGAGAAGTGTGGCGTTTAGCGCAGGAAGGTCGAGGAAAATTGTTATTAGTGGAGAAAAATTACCATGTACCCGCAGTTTTAAGCGAAAACGGTGATTTGATACTGGTGGAAAACGTCGGTGGTACAGAGGTAATCGATGACGCAGTGGATGAAATTATCGAAGTGGTATTGGCCAAGGGAGGACGTGTAGCTTTAGTCGAGGAGGATTCCTTGAACGATTACCAAAAAATTGCCTTGATTTTACGTTATTAGACCTAACACTCCGTTTCACAGGCCCCAATACTAACCCATTGACTAGAACCATCAGACCAGTATTCTTTTTTCCAGATGGGGGCATTATGCTTGAGAGTATCAATAGCATAACGACAGGCTGCGAAAGCTTCCCCCCGATGGGGACAACCCACCGCTACTAAGACGCTAATTTCCCCGATTTGTAGCTTACCAGTGCGATGGTGAATGACAACTCGATTGGTATCGGGCCAGGTTTGTCGAATTTGCCGAGCAATTTGCCGGAAAACCTCCATCGCCATGGGTTCGTAGGCCTGATAATCAAGATAAATAACCGGTTTACCGTCGGTTTGCTCTCGTACAGTGCCACTCATTAGTACAATAGCACCATTAGCCCCATCATCGGCTAATTGATATACTTCCTGCAAAGATAAGGGAGCAAAACTGATGCGAAAATTATCTAGCGTCATGGATGAGGTGATGGGGGTTGGGGAGTGGAAATTATGAATTATCAATTATGAATTATGAATTATGAATTATGAATTATCAATTATGAATTATCAATTATCAATTATCAATTGGCGAGGGGGGGAGCAGGGAGAAGGGAGAATAAAAAAAATAAGGTTCTTCGTTACTTGGTATGGTTCGATAGGGGGGCATAAATCGACTAAATCCTTATCTGGCAAGAGATTTAATTGATTAGTTCGCTCTAGATCGAAAACAATTGACAAAAATCGCCAAATGTCTTTCTCTATAAGAGTTTCATTTCTTATAATCCTGTACGTTGCATAAGACAAACCGAAGAACCAAAAATAATCTCCTGCCCCCTGCCGCCTGAATACTGACTACTGACAGCTATATTAATCCGGGGTGCGGCGAATTTCGATACAGCACCATTCTTGACGTTTCCACAGGGCAGCCACTGTCCAGCCTTGGGGTTCTAAAATATCTGTAACTGCTTGTGCTTGGGTGACAAGAATGCCGCTTAAAATTCCCCAAGTGGTGGGTTTTGCCAGACGGGTGATTTCGGGCATTAAAGCGATAATTGTCTCGGCTAAAATATTACAAACGATGCCATCAACACCATCGGGAATTAATTCTAATAACTCCTCGACACTACCCTGATTAACAGCTAAATTTTCGGGGTTAATCCCGTTGAGATGGCGATTACTATACGTCGCATTCACCGCCAGCGGATCTGTATCGACAGCATAAACTTTTTTAGCCCCCAATAAAATCGCCCCGATCGCCAGTATGCCAGAACCACAACCGATATCGGCGATAATTTTATTCTCTGGATGGCTACTTAAACGCATTTCTAGGGATTCTAGACATAATTGCGTGGTGGGGTGGGTTCCCGTGCCGAAAGCGGAACCGGGGTCAATTTTAATCACCAATCTCTGGTTATTTTCCGGGGGATTTAACCAAGCAGGACAGATCAAAAAGCGATCGCCGATCTCGCTAATTTGCCAATGTTGTTTCCAACTGCTGGCCCAGTCTTCCTCGTCCATTAACTGCCAATGGCTGACAGGTTCAGAAAAACCTAAAATCAAAGCATCCTGCTTTAACCAGAGGCTTAGTGCCTCTAAATCGGGCAATTGCACTTTAATTTCTGGTATATAGGCCTTAATCTCTAAAGAGGATTGTTTTTTAGCAGTGGCCGTTCCTGAACAGCCAAAATCCTCCAGTCTCCAGAAAACCGTTTCTTCGAGACTAGGTTCGCACAAAACCGTAATTTCCCACCAACTATTAGACATATATTAGTTATCAGTGATCAGGGATCAGTTATCAGATTTGAGTTTTCAGTCAACAGTATTAAGTGGCAAGTTCGGAGCTTTCTTTTCACTGATAACTGATTAAGCTAAGACGCATTTAAACCGCTTATTCTTAGATTAGCCCCCCTTGCCCCCCGACCCCCCCGATGTCGGTAGTAGGGTTGATTCATGAATCAACCCTACCTTGAATCAACCCTAGGGGGGTGGGGGGTTGCCTCTTGCCTTCAGAAGCTGATAACTGATTTAATCTAGAGTTTCACTGTGTAAGCATCGCGGATACCGGGGACTTTAATAATTTCTGAGAGAAGACCTTCCGGTAGAGGATCATCGAGACTCAGGGCCATAACTGCATCACCGCGAATAATTTTGCGTCCTACCTGCATACTGGCGATATTAACGTTAAAACTGCCTAAAAGTGCGCCAATTTTACCGATAATACCGGGCATATCCTGGTGAAGGGTGAATAGCATATGATTACTCGGTGGCACGTTAATGGGGAACTCATCGAGGTCAGTAATGCGGATTTCTCCGTTACTTAACAGCGCTCCGGTGACGGAATGGGTCCCCATAGAACCATTAGCTTCCAAATGAATCGATCCCGAATAGTCGCGGGTGGAAGCATCCCGGGTTTCGATTACCCGGATACCCCGTTCCTTAGCTTCGATCGCCGCATTAACATAGTTTACCCGTTCCCGGAGGGCTTGGGAAAGTAAACCCTTAATGGCCGCTATCACCAGAGGTTGACTGTCTTTAGTGGCCAATTCTCCCTGTAAACGGACATTTAACGAGTCACAGCGACCTCCTGCTAACTGGCTGACGAGATTACCCATAGTTTCCGCTAATTGCAGGTAAGGGCGCAGTTTTTCCATAACATCGGGAGTTAGTCCCGGGATATTAACGGCCGAACGCGCTGGCAAACCGAGGAGGACATCGCGAATTTGTTCGGCCACATCAATAGCCACATTCACCTGTGCTTCCGTAGTCGATGCGCCTAGGTGGGGAGTGAGGATGACGTTAGATAATTCTCTTAATCTAGATTCGCCTAAAGGTTCCTGTTCAAATACATCCAAGGCTGCCCCGGCGATTCTACCGGATTCGAGGGCTTCAATTAAAGCCAACTCGTCGATAATGCCGCCTCTGGAACAGTTAATGATGCGGACCGTGGGTTTCATCTTAGCGATGGTTTCCCGACCGATGAGATGCTGGGTTTCGGGAGTTTTCGGGACGTGGAGGGTGATAAAATCGGACTCAGCAAAGAGTAATTCTAGATCCACCAAGGTGCAACCGAGTTGATCGGCGCGTTCTTTGGAAATAAAGGGATCGTAGGCGAGAATTTTCATGCCTAGGGATCTAGCAACGGCGGCGACGTGGGAACCAATTTTCCCTAAACCGACGACTCCTAGGTTCTTTTTATAAACTTCTGTGCCGATAAAGCGATTTCTTTCCCATTTATTCGCTTTTACCGACTGATTGGCATCGGGAATATGACGGGAGAGGGATAACATCATGGCCAAGGCGTGTTCGGCAGCGGCGATCGTGTTACCTTCGGGAGAGTTAACGACAATAATACCCTGACGAGTGGCCGCAGGAACATCGATATTATCGACTCCTACCCCCGCGCGGCCGATAATTTGCAGTTTGCTGCCCGCTTCGACGATTTCTTTGGTGACGCGGGTACTGGAACGGAGCATCAGTGCGTCGTATTCGGGGATAATTTGAATGATTTCCTCGGCGGATAGTCCTGTTTTCACGTCCACTTGGGCAACCTGTGACAGAATTTCTACTCCTACCGGATCGATCGAATCGGATACCAGAACTTTGGCCATAATCTTTATAACGTGCTTTTTTCAGTCTACGGGCAAATGCTAGACCAATATTGGTATCTAGCGGCAATAGCCCATTTTAGAAGCAAAGGGTGCAGTCTATGGCAAAATTAGCGAAAAGATTTTAGGTTGTCATTCTTAATTGTCGTCCATGGTGTTGATGTCAGCCTCTTGCCGTTGTCACTGAGATAAGTAGTCGTGCAAAATAAATTTCCTAGTGAAGATAGGCAAGAGGCAATAGGCAAGAGGCAAAAGCTTTATCGAAATGTGTAATTAATTTTGCTTAGGTACTTATGGCTAATTTAATCACGGTGGCGATCGAGTTTTCCGCTTCTTTTTCTCAAGCCTTTTCTAGGGCTGCCATTGCTTCTGTTTGAAAATTTCTAAGTAGCTGGTTATAATTAAATTAAAAATGGATTTTAGGTTCGATCCCCCCTGCCCCCCTTGATAAGGGGGGTGCCGATAGGCGGGGGGATCCCCCTTGATAAGGGGGGTGCCAATCCCCCCTTGATCCCCCCTTGATAAGGGGGGTTTCTGATAATTTTTAACGCCTACCTAATTATGATGTTCACATAGTAGATAAAAAGCCAAAAACCTCCGTTATACTTAACGGAGGCTGGTTAATTAATTAACAATTTTCGGCTACAATTTCGCCCCACATTCAGGACAGAATTTATTATTCCAACTGTTAACTGCGCCACAACTGGGACAATCGAGCATTTCACAACCCCCGGTGACAATTTTCGGTAAACCAATCATACGGGAATTACTTTGACCGGGGGCGACCATGGGATAACAATTTTCATCCTTAGTCACGATCGCATTGACTAAAACTGGACCATCATGGGCCAACATTTCGGCAATTTTTGCGGCTAATTCCTCTCGATGGCGAATAGTAATCCCTTTAATGCCGTAAGCTTGGGCTAACAGTTCCACATCTGGCATTCCCGCTTCCATATTGGAATTAGAATAACGTTCCCCATAGAAAGCTTCTTGCCATTGACGTACCATACCCTGCCAACCATTATTAATAATAATCGTCTTGGCATGGATATTAAATTGGGTTAGGGTGGCCAATTCCTGTAGATTCATTTGGAAACTGGAATCACCACTAATACAGATGACCTCCTCATCGGGAATAGCCACCTTTACCCCCATAGCAGCCGGTAAACCGAAACCCATCGTCCCCAATCCCGCGCTAGAAACCCAACGTCGGGGACCATTTTTGAGAAATTGGGCCGCCCACATCTGATGCTGGCCCACATCGGTGGTGTAGTAGGCGTGGGGTGCTTGACGGCCCACCTCAACGATTACTTCTTGGGGGGAAAGTCTGCCTTCCGGTCGAGGCACTTGCAGGGGATAATCTTGGCGCCAGCGCTCGATCTGGGCTAACCAGGCTTGGGTGCGCTCAGGATTAGTGGGATAATCAAATTCTCTGGCTTTGTGGAGTATTTGTTCTAAAACTACCCGCACATCCCCGACAATCGGCACATCAGGGGCGCGATTTTTGCCCACTTCGGCGGGGTCAATATCCACATGGATTACCTTAGCTTTCGAGGCGAATTCGTCCAATTTTCCGGTTACTCGGTCATCAAAACGAGCGCCGACGGCAATTAATAAATCACACTCGGTCACGGCAAAATTAGCGTAGGCGGTGCCGTGCATTCCTAACATTCCCACCGAGAGGGGATGATGTTCATCAAAAGCACCGATCCCCATTAACGTGGTGGTGACGGGTAACTGAAAACGTTCGGCAAACTCGGCGATTTGGGCGTGGGCATTCGCTGCGATCGCACCTCCGCCAACGTACAGTAAAGGTTTTTCGGCGGTTTCCAAGAGGTGTAAAGCGGCCTCGATTTGACGGCGATTGCCCTTAACCGTGGGACGATAGCCGGTTAGTTTCACATCTCCCGGTTCGACGGGGATATAATCGCATAGTTCTAAACCGACATCTTTGGGAATATCGACTAAAACCGGCCCCGGTCGTCCTGTACTGGCGATATGGAAGGCCTCAGCGACGATTCTCGCTACTTCGCGGGCATTTCTAGCCACATAGGAATGTTTAACAATCGGAAGAGTAATGCCATAAATATCGGTTTCTTGGAAAGCATCGGAACCGATGGCCGCCCGGCTGACCTGACCGGTGATAATTACCATCGGGATGGAGTCCATGTGTGCGTTAGCGATGCCTGTCACCAAATTGGTCGCCCCGGGGCCGGAAGTACCGAAACAGACCCCCACTTTGCCGGTGGCCCTAGCGTAGGCATCGGCGGCATGGGCGGCCGCTTGTTCGTGGCGCACTAAAATATGTTGTAATTCTCCCCGCTCTTCAAAGCGGTAGAGTTCGTCATAGATGGGCAGGATCGCACCACCCGGATAACCGAAGATGTGCTTAACACCATGACGTTTGAGACTGTCCATCAAGGCATAAGCCCCAGAACAACGCTGGGGAACCGTTGTTAAAGAGTCATTGGGCTTGGGAAGTGATGAAACCACAGGGCAAACCGTCCAATTTCTAATGAGAGGGATAATTGCAATTCTGTTGCCTAGGATGCAACTTGGAAAATAGCAAAATTGATAACCTTATACTTTTAGTGTATTCCATCTCACCTTTTTGGCCGCAGTTTTTTTTCTTTTTGCATCTTACCCATGCAATATCTGGGGAAGTGGGGTGTGGGGTGTGGGCTTCGGCCGTGAGCTCAGCGTTCGACTGAGCGTTCGACAAAAGCTCACGCCGAAGTCTCACGCCGAAGTCTCACGCCGGGGTCCGAACGGTTTCTGCTTCTTTCCCGAAGGATTTTTCGCACCTGCCTTAACAGATTTACTCTGTTCTGGTCTTATGGTCGCTCTACAGACTGACACCGCAAGCCCTGCGGCCAAAATGTTTTTACTGGCGTTAATATCTCGGTCATGGTGAGTCCCACAGTCTGGACAATCCCACTCTCGAATATTTAACGGCATTTTCTCAGCAATATACCCGCAATTACTGCACCGCCTAGAGCTAGGAAACCATCTATCTATTTCGATGTAATTTCTGCCGTACCAACGGCATTTGTAGGCTAATTGTCGAGTGATTTCTCCCCAACTAACGTCAGATATTGCCTGAGATAATTTCGGGTTTTTTACCATATCCTTGACGGCTAAATTCTCAACCACAATCGTTTGGTTTTCACGAACTAATTGAGTGGTTAGCTTATGTAAATGGTCTTTTCTGCTATCGGTGATTCGAGCCTGAATCTTAGCTACTTTGATTCTTGCTTTTTCCAGATTTTTTGAGTCTTTCTGTGTTCGAGAATGAACAATTACCGTCGCCTCATAAACAAGTTGTAGACAACGCCAATCAGCACCAAAACCAAAAGCAGGTGGATTAAGCTGCCGCCAATGTTAATGGAGAATCCTAACAACCAGAGGATGAAAAGTATAACAACGGCAGTCCAAACGAGATCAAACATATTTCCCTCCTTGATTTAGAGAAAAGTAATGAAAATTCAGTCATCGATCCTTAATTGAGTATATCTTGAACCTGATCTTTCACATCTTCTACTGCATTGCGAACTTGGCTTTCGACTTGTTTAGCTTTTCCAGCAACTTGATCTTGGCGGTTGCCAGTAGCTTTACCTATCGCTTCTTGAGCTTTGCCTTCAATGTTCTTTGTGACTGCTTTTGCCCGCCCTTTTAACTTCATCTGGTCTTTTATATCTTCTGCTGCGTTACGAGCCTGACTTTCGACTTGCTTGGCTTTTCCCATCATCTGATCTTTGGGATCGCCTGTCATGTTGCCAATCGCTTCTTGAGCTTTGCCTTCAATATTTTTCGTAACTGCCTTGGCTCGATTCATGCTTGCGATTTGAGTCTGCGATTGGGTGGGTAAAGTTGCAGCCCAACTATTTGTAGTTCCAAAATCAAAAGCTATAGTAATTGCCAGCATTATAGTTAAAATAATGGTGACAAAAAAGCGACGAATCTGTTGAAGTGACATCATTTTAACTCCAAAAAAGAATTTGATGAATCGATGATACATGGATGATGAACAACTACTGTCTAGACCCTTTCGAGAAAGATTTTTCTAGTCTTTGACGGCGTAAGTTTACCGAGGGAGAGATATTCGACTTCTTTGAGAAGCTAGATATCTGGTAATATTGGGTTTATTTACGCCGCCTTGTCCTAGTATTTCACCTGTCTCGAAAGAAGCCATTTTTTGAGGAAGAGTTCCGATGAAATCTGGGTTTCAATCATTTGTCTGAATGGCGGTTGCTGTGACAAACGACCTACTAATCAATAATTTTTTTGACTTCATCTTTCACATCTTCGATAGTGTGACGAACTTTTGCCTCTGCCTGTTTTTCCTTGCCCTCTGCCTGAGCTTTGGGATCGCCAGTCAGATCTCCTACTGCTTCTTGAACTTTACCTTCGATATTTTTGGCGGTTGCCTCGGTTCTATCTTTTAAGCTCATGATGCTCTCCTTATTGAATTTGTTGGATTTGAGAACTGCTTACCTAAGTTGAGCTAACAATTCTGCTTCTGGTGTTACTGTAACAGGTGGTTGTTTGATTTACTGTATGAATTGATTGAGTCTGTATGAATTGCTTGAATACGACACAAAATGTAACGATACCGTTTCTGCAAGCATAGAAATTACGCATTGACAAAAAGGCTTAAATGTGGGTGGTCTAATTTTGTTAGTCTTAGATACAATTTCTCTCTCGACTCTTGACAAAACCCTCTCCGATTTGATTTCCTGACACAAGGGCATCTCTTATAACAGAACAACTGATGAGAAACATTACGAAGCCAACAACTGCTCAATGTAATCTGGCTATTTACACCCTATTTTTGCTCTGGGAACCTAAATATATAAGCTGTGTTCGTTTGGCTCAAATTCTGGGCAATTTATCTCATGACAGTGTCAATCTTTTATTGTGGCGAGAGAACTATACACCCAAGGATTTGTTGGATGAAGTGGCTCCTCAAATCGAACTTGAAGGAGGAACAATCAGTACAGACGATATGGTAATTGACAAGCCTTATAGTCACCCAGCTAAAGCTGAGTTAATCGATTACTTTTACTGGTGGTAAACACAAAAAAGTAGTCAAAGGTATTAACGTAGTTACCTGATATTATACCGATTGTAAAGGAAGGTCAGTTCCCGTTAATTATCGAATCGTTAATAAACAGGAGGGTCAGACAAAACATGAATATTTCTTAGAAATTTTGGACGAAGTAAAAGCTTGGGGATTGAAACCAGAGACAGTCACAGGAGATAGTTGGTATGCTGCCAAAGAAACCATGAATACCCTTAAAGACAAGGGCTTTCCTGGTTTGTTTGCTCCTCATGTGAATCGGTTAGTCTCGGTTGAACTAGGAACTAAATAGGGTTAGCGGCAAAAAGTTTGTTGGTGGGGTTAGGAGTCGGTCGCCGGTCGTCAGTAGCCGGTCATTTCAGGCTTTGTTGCCCTCTTTTTTTTGTACCAGTTTATGTACTAAAAAAAAGGACAATGCAAGATTTTTGAAGGTCTTAATCCTATATTCGCAGCATGAACATCGGATTTTAACAGGTCAAAAGCCTTATTTTAAAAGGGTTTTACCATTATTCAGCAAACCCCAGTTAGAATTTCTCCGATTTAAAGCGCAAATTGTTAATTGGTATTCCTGACAAAGGGAGTTATTTACTGAGGTCATCCGCTCTTTTATTGTCAATAATTTAGCATCCAACTTCCTTGACCTCAATAACTTGGAAGCCATAGTCTGAAGTTCAAAGGCATACTACGGAAATTCTGTCAATGCGTAAGTTCTAAAGCAATGATTAGACAAGGGGCTTAAGCCCCTTGTCTTCAAGGTTAGTTACAGTTGCTATCTTCTGTTTACTTCTTTTTAGCTGGAGCTGCTGGCGCAACTTGGGAGCATCTCATTTATGCAAGCCCTAATTATGCTTGTCGCTAAAACTTGCTTCTGATAAGGCTTTCAAAATAGCTTGACATAAAACTTAATTTAGGAGTTACAAAGGTGAGATGCTCCCCGCAACTTTTGCGGCGTTGTCAGATTAGAATATGAAAGATGCAATGCAATCCTTGCTACCCTTCGACTTGGCTCAGGGCAAGTCAAAGTAATTTCAGTTCCAAGCTGATTCGGAGCATCTTTCAATTTGACAACGCCACTTTTGCTTTAACTTTGACGCTATTGACACCCTTGATTTGTTTTGCCAAGGGGTCAATTTTGTCGAGTTGCTCTTGAGTTTCTACGGTTCCAGAGACGACTACCGCTCCATCTTTAGCAGAAACTGTAAGTTGCCCTTTCGGGATGTTGGCTTCTAGCTTAGAGCGAACTTCACTGGAAAGGTCACTGTTGGCGCGATCCGCATCTCCTCCAGTTAGATTGTTGCGTTGCTCACGAGCGCGAATATCAGAATTGAGTTGATTTCGGCGCACTTGACTAGACGCATCGCTTTGGTTCTTTTGGACTGTTTTAGTATCAGGAACTTGCCCCGTTTCCTCTGTGGAAGAAGGGGCGTTGGTGCTAGTTTTAGCGTTGTTCTCACAAGCCACAGTTCCAATCAGTAGAAGGCTGCTGAGGATTAAAGTTGTGATCTTTTTCATGATGCAAATCCTTTAATAATTTCCGATTTTACAAACGAGAAGCAGGAGGATCGACATAGCCTTCAATTGCTAGGGCATTGTAAATTTCCCACTCGCGAATCCCTCGGCGCTTTAGAATTGTTTCAGCCTGAAGGATGTCAGCATCTGTACCGTCCACGATCAACAGGTAGTCTCCACGAACCACATAATCGTGATAGACTCGTGCCCGATCTTCTGGAATTCCTAGACCAATTAGACCACCTACCAAACCTCCGGTAGCCGTCCCGATTGCACCGCCAGCTAACGTGGTAGCGATCGCAGTTGCAGCCGCCCCTGCCAACATGACGGGGCCCACTCCAGGAATTGCCAATATGCCCAACCCAACCAGCAAGCCTGTCAGTCCTCCGATGGCTCCGCCTGCCGCTGCCCCGGTCTTTGCTCCTTCGTCAATATGAGTTGTTTTTGTTTCGGTAAGCTCTTGAACTCGTGTCTCACCAATCCGGTTGCTCTGCTCCAGTCGTTCAGGCTCTTTGGCAATGATTGATACCTCATTCATGGCAAATCCGTCATCTCGTAATCCATTCAGTGCCTTCTCTGCCTCTTGATGGCTAGAGAAGATTCCCACGGCTCGTTTACGGTTAGTTAAAGTCATTTTTCCCTCCAACGCTATGCGGTAAAAGCTTTGTAAATCCTATAGTATGGCGAACTATAGCGATTGAATTTCCTGATGCGAGTTGATAATTCTGCTCTTGGCATTACTGTAACAGGCGGTTGTTTGATTTGATGCGTGAATTGATTGAGTCTGTATGAATTGCTTGAATACGAGACAAAATGTAACGGGCGATGCACGAGTTAAATTCCATCGACTTTACCCGTCAGACGCTCATCAAACTTCTGCTCATAATCGGGGTCTTGAGTTCCGAGGAGTTTGTCCCAGAACGTGAAATATAGACCGTAATGTACGGTGTACTTGCGATGATGAATGGAATGATGGGCAGGACCAATAAACCACCGACCCAACCAATGATGGGGAAATGAGGAGGGCAAGCGATCGATCCCAAGATGATTTAACACTGCCCAGATCGTCATCGTGGTGAGTGCCGCAATTAACGTGATGAAATGCAGGGGAAGGACAAAGACAATGCCGACCAGGAAGAGAGACTGAACGATCGCCTCTAGTGGGTCAAAGGCAAACGAAGTCCACGGGGTAGGATAGCGCGAGCGATGATGTCCCTGGTGTAACCACCGAAAGAGTGACGGGTGGTGAAACAAGCGATGGGTGAAATAGAAATAGGCATCCTGGAGAACCAACACAGCACCATAACTAACCCCTAAATAACACAGCCCATACTGTTGAGGGTGGCTGTATAAGCGGGTAATACCCCAACTGTATCCTGTCATGATCAAAGCCGCCGCCAGCGCAAACACCCCCGCCGAAAGAACCGAGAGCGTGATATCTTGTTGAATCGATCGCCAAGAGGGAGACCAATGCCGCAGGTTGTGATTGACAAAGGACTGACTCAAGGGCGAATAGAAGAACAAATAGGTTCCCCCAGCCACGAGAAAGTATCGCGCCAGGATGATCCCAAAGAAAGCGAACCCGTAAAATCCAAATGAGTGGTCTATCAATTTAATCTCCTTGCCATTCCCGATCTTCCAAGTCCTTTTGAGGTAACAGCAACGTGGCTTCAATTTCTTGCCGGATTGCGGCTGTTATTTCGCAGTTACTATTCAAACAATCGATCAGGAGTTGATTGGCCTCATAGTAGCGTTGGAGCAGCTGCTGTTGCTCAGTCGTAAACTGCCAGGGATGATGAATATTGCGATAATTGGCGATCGCACCCCGCAACTGTTCCACCCAGGCAGAATAGTTTTTCTGCCACCAGTGCTGAAGCCGTTCCAGGTTTTGACTCGGAGGTGGCAGTTGGTCTCTCAATTGTTGCAAAGACTTATAAAATCCAGCATCCAGAACCATCACCAGAATGTTGTTGAGTGCCTCGCTACAAGCATTGACATAGGCAAAATCCTGACTGTGGTCGATGGCAAACTCTACCAGCAAGTTCTCCAACGCCGCATCTAAAAACATCCCCTGATCGAGCGTGCTGGCTAAGGCAAAGCGATCTGCCGTATGCGGGCTTTGGGCAAGGGCAAGGTAAAATGCGCGTGCGGTCGCCACTTTGGTTTGGTCTGGGAGCTGCTGGGATTTTTGGCTGGCCCAACTCAAAAACTCTTGCAGATAGGAGTCTTGCGCGACTAAGGCATCAATTTGTTGCTTCATCAACTGCACCAGCGCATCTGCACTTCGCAACATGGCAGCCGTTAACAAGAAGACTTCGCGCCAGTGGGAATCGGTGATGTGACTCACCAACCCTCCCAGTGCTTGTTCTAATGCCTGCAAATTATGGCTGGCAACTATTTTTCGAGCCGTGAAGTATTCTTGAAATGCCAGATAAGAAAATGAAAAAATGCCTCGCGCCCTTTCTGTGAGGATTCCATGCTGTGCCTCGATCGCTTTCAGCATGGCTTCGCTTTCGAGTTGGAGTTCCTCTGCTTCGAGGGTTGCACCTGGCAAATTCCGCAAATAGTCGCCAATGTATTGCTCAATCGTGCGTTGCTCAAAAAAATACTGCCCCTGTTCAAAAGTCACTGCTGCAAGCTGGCTCAACAGCCTCAATTTTTGGGGCAATAAAAACCCCCGGTAAACCTGATCGCGTTCGACTCCTCTCGCTTCATCCCATTTACCCAGCAGCAAATCCAGCCCTTGTTTATAAAACTCAGCCCGCTTGCTCGGAAATTTCCCTTGACCCTGAAACACCCAGCAGGCGAGATGCAGAAACAGAGGTGTCACCACCAGTTGCCGAAATTGCCAGTTTTCCGGCAAGTCCAACTTCTGCATAAACTCAGCCGACTGCTCCTGCCCCGCTTGAGCAGTCGTTTTGCTCAGTGCCACAAACCACTTTTGCGCGAAGGTGCTGATTTGTGCCTGGGTAAAGGGGGCAATTTCTACATCAGTGAAACCTCTAATCTGGAGTTTTTGGGCAGCGGTGCGACAGGTTACTACAAATCGATTGCGATGATACTTTTCTGAGAATTGACGAATTTCTCTCAGAACTGCTGTAATGTCCTGGGTGAGCACTTCATCCATGCCATCGAGCAACAGCAGGACTCTGCCCGCTTGCAGTAAGGTTTCCAGCACAGACGGGTTGGAAATTCCCGAGGTGAGCAATGCCTGACGGATGTAGTTGAACAGGCTAAATTCACCCCTGGGACTGGACTCCTCGGCAAATTCTCTCAATAAGATAAAAATCGGCACTTGATTCGCGGCAAACTCGCCTTGGTTGCACTGAATCGCCAGATGTTGCAAAAAGGTAGTTTTGCCAACCCCCGGCCTGCCCAAAACTCTGAGCTTTGAGTAAGTTTCAACAGCCTGCATTCCGGGTATTTGCTTCTGCTCAACCTCTCCCAAACCGACGCGATCGAATTCAGCGGGACCCAAGTTTTGCAAATCGGCAATCTCCACCCACTGTTGACTGGCAATTTCCGCCAAAATATTGACATCCACATAGATGTCATCAATGTTGACTGGATGGCTGATATCTAGTAACTGCAAGATGCCGCACTGGTTTTGGATGGTGTCCAGGCGTTGCGCTCGCACCTCTTGCACCAGAGCATCAATATTAGTTTTCGCCAGTTCTCCTGGTTCAGGAAATTCTGCGGGCGGAGCGAGGGCAATCTCCCGCCAATCCAAATCCAGAATCGAACAAATTTCCAGGAAAACCTGGCGATCAACGGGTTTTCCTGTGAAAAACCGCCAAATCGGCTGGCGGGTCTTTAAGTTCACTTCCCCTGCTAGATTTTCCTGAGTCCACCCCTTGAGCGCAAAGGCTCGTTTAGCCTGTTTAATTCCCGAAGGGGAGGCCTGGAGCGATCTCTTGACCATACAATCCAATCCTCCCTATCGAGTCAGAATGAGTTCTGGTTGGGACGACCAGAAACTTCTAAGGGATCGTAGCCTAGTTGTTGAGTAATCCGTTCTCTGGCTAAGGCCCGGTACTCCCAAAAATGTTCTCCCGCCGCGCACAGACCTAAATAGAGATTGAGAACTTGGGGCTTTTTTTGCCAAATCGTCCATAATTGCCGCCAAAACTGTCCCCGAATGTCCCCTCGGCGGATACCCTGATGCCAGATTAACTGGGTAATTAGCCGTAACCCCTTACCCACGGGAAATTGCATGGTTTGCTTGTGTTTTGACTGCAAACCCAGACCGAGACATTGTTGGAAACAGCGTCGGAGATAGTGGCTGGGTTCGTACAGCGTCCAGAAGCCTTCGACATACTCTTTGGCAATTTCGGCAATCGGGCGAGTGGGGATAAAATTCATCAAGCTATTCTGATCTCCCGTCGGATGGATGCTGTCACCCTCAACTAAACGCTGTTCTTGCTGGAGACGATGCCAAAGAGCCGTATTCGGCAAAGATTGGAGAATTCCTAACATGGGTTGAGGAATACTGGTTTCTTCCACAAAGGCTTGAATCCTTTCCCCCGCACCAGAGCGCTCTCCATCAAACCCCAAGATAAATCCAGCATAGATTAGCAAACCGGCTGCATTAATCTTGCGACAGGCTTCCACCAGTGGATTGCGAGTATTTTGCAGTTTGCGCGTCACTTGCAGACTATCTTGGTCAGGAGTTTCAATCCCCAGAAATACAGAATAAAACCCCGCCTCAGCCATCAGGCTTAACAATTCATCATCCTCTGCCAAATTGACCGAGGCTTCAGTAATAAAGGTGAAGGGATAGTCGTGCTGCTTCATCCAGGGAATCAAGTCTCTGAGAAAGCGTTTGACGTTGCGCTGATTGCCAATAAAGTTGTCATCGACGATGAACAGCGAACCGCGCCAGCCTAGGTCGTAGAGAGTCTGCAACTCGGCTAAAGTCTGACTCGGCTCTTTAGTACGAGGTTTGCGCCCGTAGAGGGAAATAATGTCACAAAATTCGCAGTTAAAAGGACAGCCGCGAGAGAATTGCACTGCCATCATTAAGTAATCGTCTCGCTGAAGCAGGTCGAAGCGGGGGATGGGGCTGAGGGTCACGTCTGGCTTGTCCCCAGAGCGGAAAATTCCCTGGCTTTGCCCTTGAGCGATCGCCTCCAAAAACAGGGGAACGGTTAACTCTCCCTCATCCAAAATGAGATAGTTCGCTCCAGAATCCAGGGCATCCTGGGGGACAGAGGTGGGGTAGGGACCGCCAACGGCGACTTTTTTGCCTAACTGCACGGCTTTTTGAATCAGAGCTTGAAAATCTGGCTTCTGGACTAACATGGCAGAGAGGATAACCAACTCACACCACTCCCAATCGGCTTCTGTTTCAGGATTGACGTTGCGATCATAAAATCGAATCTCCCAGTTTTGGGGGAGGAGGGCGGCGACAGTAATGATGCCGAGGGGTGGAATGGTGGCTTTCAGTCCCGCGATTTCCATAAAGCGATCGTAAGACCAGAAAGACTGGGGAAACTTAGGGTAGAGTAACAGGGCTTTCATCGAAAAACTGGGTCTGAAACCCCGCCCTTTAGCGATAGCGGAGGGCGGCTTTACATAAGTTAGTGAGAAACAATTAAACCGTTAGAACGACGAATTAACTGAATCTTACTAACAGTTATCTGTCCCAATTGTTGACCATTGGCATCGCTTACAGATAGCTGTTTTTCGGTATCTCCACTAACATAACCAATTCCTTTGGGAGAAGAAATTAAATCTCCTTTACGGAACCCATGTCTTGTGGTAGAGCCACATTTACGTCGTTTACCACCTTACAACTATGTCTGCTTCTTCATTGGAGGGGAATATACCGATGATCGAGTGAATATTTGTCATGAATTTCCTGTTTTTAGTACATAATTAGATTATATCCAACATTCCGCAGGTCAGATTCCACTTCATAAATATCCCTCTTTGGGAGTATCTCATTTATGCAAGTGAGTAATTATACTTGTCCCTAAAACTGGTTTCTAGCAAGGCTTTCAAAATAGCTTGACATAAAAACCTGATTTAGGGGTTACAAAGGTGAGATGCTCCCTCCCTCTTAGCAATGCCATCGTTAGCATGACTTTCTGGTGATTGTTTTCCTTTATTTTTGGACTTTTCTAGTCGCAAATATTTTCTGAGATTAGAGGTTTGCCAACCAAAGCGAGTATGGACTGTTGCAAACTGAGATAGTTGCTCAATAGCCCATTTCTGTCCGACCATAACTGGCGAGAAACCTTTTCCAGACTTAGCTCCTTTTCTACTGGAAGTTAGATCAATATCGGTTTTGACATACTCAAAGTAAATGTCAGTAATTGGATAGATTTTGGTTAGTTCAGAAACGACTCGACTTCGCTCGACGTTGACGATTAGCTCTGATTGAGGGAGCTAATTTTCCTTGTCTTCTATTTGAAAATCGTTTTTGTCGATGCGCTCTTAGATTAAAGGGAAGTTGGCGGTTAATCCGTCTTTTTCTACGTCCTCTTCGCATTAAGCAGCGATTGTCTACGCGCTCTCTTACTCGCTTAAAAGGAAGTTCTAAGTGAGCCTTCCAAAGAGTAAAAAGGAAGGATTGAACGCCAATTCCAGAGAATAATTTACCCCGGTCAATACCAATAGCAATCGGTTGGGTTTTGCTATCGGAAGGTTCAGTGGTTAGCTGGACATAAAAAATATCTAAGTCGTTGAATTTACCGATAGCTTTTCCTTCCTTAATCCACCGCCTGGCCCGACTGGGTTTGGTGGGCATTAACGACTTTCCGTCTTTTGAGATAACAGGAACTCTTGCTATGGAGATAATCCTTAAGAGTGAAGTTAATGTCCCTTACCGCAACACAATCAAGATGTCTTGTCTAACAACGCTTTACCAATAAAGCTGAGAGGGAATCCGAACTAGGGAAGTATTCGGAGGTCTGGGCCAGATTGTGTCTCGATGCGGTAGTCTCTACTTGCGTCGCCTAAATTGGTCTAGGCAAGCCCCGTCCCTTTTAGGGCGGGGTTAGTGACGAATCAAATTATCTCAAACCCAGTCAACGCTTCGACATTTTGTCGGAAAGCGATTAAGGCATGATTAGCTTGATACTCGACGAGACCAGAGAAGATCGCCTCCGAGACTTCCTGCGAGACAACGGTTTTGATCTCAATATTGGTGTTATAACCGACCATATCTCCCTGGCGGTTGCCGTGGCGACCTGCGCCCTGGGCTTGCGAGAGGGTATAGCCAGTTACGCCTAACTCTTGCAGCAGCTTGATCATGCGGTCTTGCAAGACGGTTTCACCAATGATGACAACCAGTACAGCCGGTTTAATGGGTAGGGATGAGGATGACATGGGCAACTCCTAAAATGGGTTTTTCAAAGACAATGTTATTGACATCCTCACCACGCCACTTTTTTAGGGTGGTCGCGTCAATGGGGTTGACGCAGATAGCGAAAAACGCTTAATTGCTTAAGTCTGACACTTTCGACCCGTCCGTTTTGAGTGTCCGAATGCCCTCCGGCCACTTTGAACAAGTCGAAAAAATCTCATGTTCAACCTTATTTCCTAGAAAGTTTTACTCGTTCAAGGCCGAATTTGAAGTCTTTTCTGAACGAAACCCCCTACTATCTGTGGTCAGGGTTCAGTTTTTAGCTTGGTTATCGCTTTTTCCATTGTAGCTTAAAGCCGTCCTCAAAGGACGGGGTTTTCAACCCAAATTTTCGATAATAGAATACCTGACTGGGGTACGCTCAAGAGATGGCGATCGCCTCTGTTGTCGGTATCAAAATATTCTCGGAAATCGGCTTGGCATCGGGTAAGTAGTCCATAAAAAGACTCATCTGATTCATTTGTACGGGACCAAAAATAGTGGCAAAAGAAACATCGGCTGCATCTCGTCCTGTGCCAACGCGAATTAGCCCGCTCTGAGGCACAAGGCGGGTAGGATCGAAAAGATACCAGCGATCCCCTAGATAAGCCTCAAACCAGGCATGAAAATCGGGGGGATTTAAACCATAGGCGTAGCCGGAAACAAAGCGTGCTGGAATATTCAAGGCCCGACAAAAAGCAATGCCTAAATGGGCAAAATCACGACAAACGCCTACCCGTTCTATCGCTGTATCGCAAGCAGAAGTTAAAGAATCACTGCTACCAGAGAGATACAAAACATTGTCATAAATCCAGTTACAGATAGCTGTCACCCTAGAATAACCAGGGACTAAATGGCCAAATTCAGCCGCGACAAAGCGCAATAATCGATCTGACTGACAGTAACGACTCGGATAAAGATAGTACAAGATATCGAGGGGTAAATCGGCTGGCTTTACTTCAAAAATCGTACTGGGGTCTGAATAATAAGGAGATAAGCCAACGGTTGCTCGATAGGAAATTTGCAAATTGCCAGGAGGGGCATTGAGTCGAAAGTATCGATTTCCACTGACAGAAGTGATGTATTCCTCAATCGACCGTTGAGAGTTAGAATGAAGGTCTTCCTGAACAATAATCTGATGGTTGTTGCTGACAATAGCAATATTAAAAATCAGAGTGCTTGCTTGCTCAATGCTGTAGGTTAATTCACAGCCAAGCTCATACTTTAGCATATCGTTTTTCCCTGTCCTTTCAATACGAGCAGATGCTGGAGCCGAAGCCGATTGTAACGCTGCACCCACAAACAAGGCAGGTTGAAGGCTGTTCCCACGGCGAGGTTTACCAGCACACCCCAGCCAGGAGTCCAGAGCATCGTCACTAACCAAAACAGCCAGATGGCGATGTGAACGTATTCCGCGCGACGGGTTTCAGCCAAAAAACGGGACATTACGGCACAGTCCCCACCGCCAACGGATGTTTTGCGAAAACCTCCTGGGAAGAAATCCCCTGCTTCTGGCAACCGATCCTTCCATCGCTTGATCCGCAGTACCCGATTGTACCATTGTCTATCTTCCCCCCAGATTCGTGGCCGGGTCAGGCAGGTGTCCGTTTCTAGGAATTTCAGGGGAAGTCGATGACCGACAAAACCGATCAAAAGTGACCAGGCTGTCCAACCGACCACACACAGCCCGACGATTACCCCATCCGGTAACTGTAGTATAGATAATCTCATTCATTCACCTTGCCATCGGGTACTTATCCTTCGTCCTTTCCATTCGATTTGACCACGTTCGAGATTCAGAATTGCCAGCAGGAACACTGCAATGAAGAAGGCAACCGGAATGGGGAAGAAAAAGACGATTGCTCCGAATGAACCCACTGGCCATACAATTATGGCTAACTGTATGGCGAAGGCAAGATAAAGCAGTACGTTATATAGTAAGGATGAATTCCCGACAATCGGCCAGCCGAATAGGGATGCGGGCAGACACCAAGCCGCCCAGAACAACCCTGAAAGCCAGAACACAACGGCCAGCATCCGCAGCCAAGAGACTTCCCCTGCTGCCGTTGCAAAGTTTTTGTCGAAACCAACAACCAGGTCCCGCAGCCCGCCGGGGTACATCCGATAGTCCAGTTGGCCATGACCAATGTATGCACTCACTGGCAGTCCCGCACTCTCATAAATATGAGCCATGAACCAGTCTTCTACAACATATCCTGCCACAGCGTCGTGGCCGCCGACCCGCTCATAGTCATCCTTGCTGGTAGCCATAGCCGGTCCAAAAGCCACACCACCTCTTGCTCCCAGTTTGACGGCCATCAAGCCGACGAGATTGAACAGAACCGCTAACAGTTCGTAGGGGCGTTCAGTGCGGTGATAGGGCTGAACTGAGACCAGACCACCTAAGTGTTGAACAGTTGCCACCAGCCTGCGGAGCAGCTCCTCCCCTGGCTCAGTGTCGGCATCGAGAAAGACGAGAATATCGCCAGATGAGGCTGCATATCCGGTTTTGAGTGCCCAGTTTTTCCCTGTCCAACCTGTGGGCAAAGGGCTAGTCTGCACTACTTTCACCCCGGCCTGTTCGGCGATCTGTGGGGTAGCATCGGCGGACTGGTCATCGATGACAATGATTTCGTAGGGCTTGAATGTTTGCTGCTTTAAGGCTGTTAGCAAATTAGGGAGGGTACTCTCTTCATTCCTCGCCGGAATCAAGACCGAGACTTTAGGCGAACCGACGACTGAAAGGTCTGGAAGTCGCGGCAACCGCCACATCAATCCCCAGCCTATTAGCCAGCGCACCACCAGTGTGATGGACATCAGATCCATAATAATTCAACCTTTCCTTCCGTCTAGAACATCACTCACCTACCGATACGAATTCCCTTGAGAAAACTCAGCAATCCGAACACCTTAAGAATCCACAAAACGAGGGCGATGACAACCACAATGTTCAGGATTTGCTTGATCTTGCTGTCCATCGGAATGTAGTTGTTCACGAGCCACAATAGAACCCCAACCACGATGATAACTACCATAAACTGTACCAGATCCGTGACTGACCTCCTTTCTCCGATCTAATGAGTTTCGTCAAGCATTTTATTCTCTTCATTATTATATATGCTTGTTTATATATGCTCGTTAGGTAGCCCGGGCAATCGCACACAATTCTTGAAGATACGCAATAAATCTACAATATATCCTCATGGAATAGCAATTAGGAGATAAATATTAAATTTTTCAAGTTAGTATACAGAATATTAACTATCTGTTTACAGGTTCGCACAAAACAATGTTAACGGACAAATGTTCATCACCAACAGCCCTGATTGAAAAACACTTTGGCACTCTAAAAGACCCTAGAGCGTTACACAACATTGAGCATTTGTGATAGATATTATTGCGATTAATATCTGTGCAACCATTTGTGGGGCGAACAACTGGGAAGCAGTTGCTGCCTATGGTATAATCAAATATGAATGGCTAAAAACTTTTCTAGCTCTGCCTAATGGGATTCCCTCTCATGATACATTGATCCGATTATTTGCCCGTTTAAAATCAGAAGAACTCCAGTCATGCTTTATTAGTTGGATGCAAGCGGTTCATCAGGTGACCAATGGAGAACTCTTAAATGTGGACGGGAAAACCTTACGAGGGGCAAAAGAACGAGGAAATAACCGCAGTTTAATTCCTATGGTAAGTGTCTGGTCAGCCACTAATCATTTGGTACTTGGTCAACGAAAAGTCGCTGAAAAATCCAATGAGATTACTGCTATTCCTGAATTATTGAAGATTTGAGAAATTCGAGGTTGTTTAGTAAGTATTGATGCCATGGGATGTCAAACTGAAATTGCCTCTACAATTATTGAGCAAGGCGCTGATTATGTATTAGCATTGAAAGCTAATCAAGGAAATCTTTATGAAGATGTCACCCAATTGTTTAATAGGGGAGCATCTCACCTTTGCATAAATGCTTAATGCAAAGGTGAGGTCAATAAAAAAGTTAAAAAAGAGAACCATTCAGATAGGCACAGCGATGACGAAGGACTTGCGGTACATTGCCAGAATTCCAACTTGCGCCAGCAATTTTAACACGAAACCCAATTTGTTTCACCTGAGATGACCCGGAGCCAGAACCAATGGAAATCCACTCTTCTTGAAAATAACCATAATTGACAATTCGATGTTTATGCTTGTTCAAATAAATAATAAAATTCTCAACTTGAGGCTCTGAGCATCCTTCGCGCACAAGAGATAGCCGCGTCCACGTCCCCCTTCCAGAGAAAACATTTTACCTCCTCAATTCCCTGGAATGACCCGCCAACTTTATAGAGGTTTTCGATTAAATGATACCAGTACAAAATTTCAATTCTTTCCTGTTTCTCTCCTATCTGACCAAATAAATTCCAGATACCATCATGTCCATCTCCTAAACAAATTAAAGGTTTAGCCAAAACTTGAGAATTAACCAAATCTAATAAAGCTGAGTTATCTTGAAAAAAAGCCGCTACCCCCAGTTGATGAAAACTCACTGCTTTATAATCACGCCAAATTAAGGCTTTTCCCTTGGCAGTTCTTAGTCGTACCTTACCGCCATCTAGGCTCATTTCTTCCACTTCTACTTCTGGGTTAGACGGTAATTCTTCAAAAGCATAGCGATGTACGAGGCGTTGTTGGGTACTGTGAGAAACAGCAATCCCTGTCAATGATTTGATTTTCTGCGCCGATTTCTCGTAGGATTCATCGCCACTTAATAGCAAACAGTTCTTCTCTAACATTGGACTCATCTGAGTCCGAGACTTTATATCTAATTTTTTTGCTTGTTTTTCTGTAATTGCTAATTCCCCCAAAATGCTTTTCACTTTTCTCATCCGACCGACGGTTTCTCCAGTGCTTGTTTTGACAAAAAAATACCGATTTCTGGGTTGACATACTCAATCATTAAATCTCTAACAGTCTCCTCTATCTCTGCCAAGTTATTAAATTCCTCAACTTGGGATTGTTTATAAAGACATTGCCCTAACTCTTGACATAACTCTTTAATTCTTTTTTCATTTTCTGATAGCATTGGATTGTTCCTCCTATCGAGCTATATTCTGAATTGTAAGTTATAAATATTAAGTAGTCGTGCAAAATTGATTTCCTAGTCGAGACAGGAGACAGGCTTCGGCCGTGAGCTCAGCGTTCGACCGAGCGTTCGACCGAGCGTTCGACCGAGCGTTCGACCGAGCGTTCGACTGAGCGTTCGACTGAGCGTTCGACTGAGCTCACGCCGAAGTCTCACGCCGAAGTCTCACGCCGAAGTCTCACGCCGAAGTCCGAACGGGTGTGGGGTGATGGGGAAGTGGGGTGATGGGGGATAAGATAATAAATGCTGGTGATTTCACCTGATCTTGACTGAGCCTGGGAGTTTTATGAATAGTCTTTTGATTGCGGCTACGGATACCGATGCGGGTAAAACCGTTGTCACCACTGCTTTAGTGGCTTATTGGCAAAAATACTATCCATCCAAGGCCTTGGGTCTGATGAAATTAATGCAAACGGGTCAAGGCGATCGAGAATGGTATGAGGGCTTATTTCAGGGTCAATTAGAAATGATCACACCGCTGCAATATCAAGCACCCTTAGCGCCTCCTGTGGCTGCTGATTTGGAAGGTCGAAATATTCCTTTGGGGACGGTGTGGCAAGCTCTGCTGAACCTACAAAAAAGCCAAGATTTGGTTTTAATTGAGGGTTTGGGGGGTTTAGGTTGTCCTGTCACTTACGAGCTAACTTTGGCGGATTTAGCGGCTCAATGGCGGTTAAAAACGCTTTTGGTGGTGCCGGTGAAATTGGGGGCGATTTCCCAAACGGTGGCTAATATTGCCCTGGCAGAGCAGAAAAAGGTCAATTTGGGCGGAATTATCCTTAATTGTCTCGAACCGCGCACGGAGACGGAGATAGAGCAGTTAACACCGATCGATTTAATTCAATCCTTGACTAATTGTCCGGTTTTAGGTGTTTTTCCCTTTATCGAAGATCGTCGGGATTTGGATAAATTGGCCTCGGTGGTAGCTAGTTGGCCAGAAATTAAGCTGTCAAGCATTGAAATTGCTTGTTGAGACGAGGCAAAAGGCACAAGGCAAAAGGCAAAGCTGATTCCCAGCATCTTTCAATTTGACAACAACCATTGTAGGGCTAATTCATGAATTAGCCCTACAGGACATCGGGGGTGTAAGGGAATAAATTAGGGTAAGTCCAGATATTCTTGTTCTGTTAGGGCAAATTCTGGATCAATGATTTTTACTTCATTATAGGTGAGTTGATAGAGTTTGTAAACTAATTTGTCTATGGCATCTGTGATTTTGGAAATATCAGCTTTTTCGTCTGCATTTCTTATTGAAATAATCTCTTTGACAAGTCGGTTAAGTTCTTTGTTGTTGGTGTCACAAAGGGGCGAGTTTCGTAAATAGATTGGTTTTATTTCATAATCGAAATATCTCTTTGAATAAAGCCAATTAAAAAGCTTAGAATTTAATATACCCAAAAGACCTTCAAGTGAATTATTGCCTTTTAAAATTATGTTTGAAATTCTATTGAGGTTATATTTTTTGTTATAATCAATCGAAGCAATTATTCTTTCCTTTAGAGAAATATTTCTTGTCCGCACAATTAATATTTTTGGTTCTGTAAAAAACTTTTCATCTGGCAAAGTTCTACCCAACTTGCCTTTGCTTTTTACAAACTCTTTGTCATACATTATGTAGCCTTCTGTCTTGATATTACCATATTTTGATACTCCCGTTCCTGGAACCATTGGATGGTATCTTTTATCAAGTTTTGTTTCTGATGTTAACTCGTCTTTTATATAACCTGTATTTATACCGACCCCAAAGTCATAACCCGTTTCAATTTTTGGAAAATTTGAGAGTAGTTTATTTACAATATTATATTCTTCGTCATTTAGTAAATAGTCAAATACTAAAAACTCATTTGACAAAAATCTATCCTGTTTCAGAGTATATGCTGGAGTTGTAGCCACATCAATTGGTTTTTGCGGATTAATTACGCTTGTTTTTTCACCATTGTATTTTAACTTCTGAAGAATATATATCGCAGAGTCTACTGTAGCTTCTTCAAACACTGAACCACCAAGCGGAACAATATTTTTAAGTGTGGAATTTTCTAAAAGAAACTTTCTTGTTTTGTCGAATGATGTTTGAAGAAGGAAAGATGAGTTAGTAATTAAAGAATTAAAGCCATTCTGTTTAGTGATTTTAAGTGATTGCTCAATGAAGAACTTATACAATTCATAATTACCTGATGTATTATAAAAATTACTGTTAAAATATTCCTTAACATTCTCAATGTCAGCATTTCTATAAACATAAGGAGGATTCCCAATTACAACATCAAACCCAACAAAATCCCCGTCATCATTCAAAACTTCGGGAAACTCAAACCGCCATTCTAAAGCATTATTATACAGCTTACCGCTTTCAATATCTGCAATTTCAGCAGTTAGCTTATCAATCTCATTATTTAACTTAGTTACTTTTTTCTCCCGCGCTTTTTGCTCCGTCTTAGTCTCCTCAAACAATAAACCCTGATTTTCCAGATTATAAAGTTCCCCTTGTAATTGACGTAACTTCACCTTCTTAGGATCACTAATTAATAAATTAGCACTAAACCCAGCCTTAATCTTAGCAATCAGCGTTTCCATCTCCCGCTTTTGTTCCTTATTTTCCGCATTGCGATAAGTCTGTACCGCATTGCGATATTCCTCAATACTAAACTTCTGCTTCTGTAAAACCTGTTTAACATCCACATCCAAAGCAAAGCGACTAATCAAAGAATTACCACACTTGATATTAATATCAATATTTGGCAAAGTTTCTAAATTGCCATCCTCTCGATAATAAGCATTTTTTAAAAGCTCAATCCATAACCGCAAGCGACAAATCGTCACGGAATTAGGATTAATATCCACCCCAAATAAACACCCCTCGATAATCGTCTGTTTCTCATGAAATAAGGCTTGCTGTACCCGTTGCTTTTCTTTATTATTCGGATGATAAGCAAATAAATTCCCCTCATCATCATAAACCAATAACTTATCGTTTCGCACCTCTACCCGATAATCTTTTAGCGACTTACCCGAACTATCTAATAAAACCCGTAACTCACTCTTAATCGCGATTATCTCATTCAAAGCTGAAACTAAAAAATGTCCCGAACCCACCGCCGGATCGCAAATCTTCAGGCTATTAATAATAGTATTCGCCTCTCTTTTATCCTCAATTCGTTCATACAAATCATCTAAAGTTTGACAATTCCAGCCTTTTACTTCATTAAACTTCTGCACGATCGCTCTTCGTATCGTTTCCCGACACATATACATGGTAATAAAACTCGGTGTATAAAAAGAACCGTCCTTATAACCATTAATCTTTTCAAAAATTAACCCCAGCACCGAAGCATTAATTAACTTTTCGCTATCTTCTTGAGGATTTTCTAACTCATCTCGATCAAATTTATAAGCATCCAAAAACTCAAACAAATAAGCCAACGCATTTAACTCACCTACTCGCTTATTACCCTGATTATCTTTTAGCACCGTCGCTGTAAAAATGGGTAAAGTTCGCTCCCGCAAATTGCCAATAAAAATCGTTTGCTGTTCCGTCTCCGTTGGCTCAAATAGCGAACTATTTAAATAAGGTACATGAGCAAAAGTCGTTTTAACCTTAGCCTCGCGCTTATTTGTCTCCCTGGCTAACACATCAAAAAACAAACTATCGAGATCATCATAACTGGGAACTTTCGCCAAATTGAGAAAAGCAAAATCTCGATCGCCTTGATGATATTTAATTAACTGCGCTTCCAATAGTTTGAGAAATAAAACCCGATTAATCCAATTAATTGATAACCGCAACGCCACATTATAAAGCCGATCCTCATCCGTAGTTCCAAACTCTTCTGGATTTTTTAATTGTGCAATTTTATCTAAACTATCCAACCGACTAATCGCATTTTCAATTAGGGAACCATCACAGCGATCGCCTTCTTTCATTTGTCCGATTAACTTCTTCCCTTTTTCCTTAATTTCCGTCA
Source organism: Microcystis sp. (assembly GCF_048564745.1). Lineage (NCBI taxonomy): Bacteria > Bacillati > Cyanobacteriota > Cyanophyceae > Chroococcales > Microcystaceae > Microcystis > Microcystis sp. The sequence continues at coordinate 42,119 of NZ_JBLZRT010000154.1, read as the reverse complement.
AACCGATAATATACAAAAGCTCATTATAAAAAGGCTTATTTAAAGTATTACTGTCATTAACAAAAGGTAACTTAAGTAAATGTTCTGGCGAAAGAATCTTGTAAATATCAAGCAAATCTAAATTTTCCAGATCTCGCAGATCAAAATGAGTAAATTTAATTTGCTCAATAACTTTAGTGATTGCTGGTTCGGCAATTTGTTGATAGAAAAAATCCGTTTTTGTACTACTCAGTCTCCCTGCTTCAAAATCGCAAAACTGGTTAACTAGAGCCTTATTAGCAAAAAACAACTCCTCAAAAATCTTCGCATCGAAAATAAACCACTCATAAATATTTGTCACGATCAAGTGTTTAATCTCAAGATTTTTATCCGTCACCCTTTCGCGGAGAAAATATAAAACTAACTGCTGAAAAGCCTTAGTATTGAGATTATCCAGTCTTGGCATTTCTGCATTTATTGTCCGAGTAGGTTTCTTAGTCTCAAAAATGATCCCCACTGGACTTTTAACATCCTGGTTATTATGAATCACCAGATCAATGCGCTCTTTTGTATTGATAAAATAGCGATCAGTATAATAGGTATTTTTTAAAAAATCTATCAGCAAATTTTTATTAAACTCTTCCGACTTTTTGCTGTCACATTGCTCCAACAAGCGCGTTAAATTAGCTTGAAAAACCTGAATTGTTTCAGTATCAGGCTTGATTTTTAAGTACACCCGATTTAAGGCTTGTTTGAGTTCTCGCTTATTGACAATCATAAAAGTTTACCTCTAGGGAAACTACCGATTAATTTTATTATAGCATTGCCAAATGATCGGTTAAAATAGAAGGATAAAAGTTGCAATCGAGGTCAATCCGTCGAAGCAAGGAATTTCTAACAGCAATGGGGAAAGAATCCCCAGTCACAGCCTAGCTTGACGGGGGGAGTATGTCACTGTTGCAATGCTTTTAAGAAGCGTCCCATAGTGGCAAATAAACCGGACTTTTTGGCTTTATTAGCAGGATTAGAACTATCATTAGGAGTATTACTAGAAGCTTTCAGAATCAGATTTTCTAAAGCTTCGCCCATGGGTTTAGTGGATTGTTCAGAAATTAACTCGTAACCGTCTTCTTTTTCGAGCCAAACTTGCCACAAGGAAGGATAGGAACGATACACGATCGCTGATTCCAAGGGACGAAAATAATAACAACTTTCTAGGATACTTAAAAATCTTTCTCGCAATTGTCGGGCTGCGTAACCGATACCCACTACCGATACATCTTCCAATTGAGGAATTAGAAGAACTACGGGGCGATCTTCGGCAAGGTAACAGAGTTTTTCTACGGAATTAATCTCCACCGAGGAGGGACAAACAACTAAAAAAACTTCATCTTCGGGCTTAATTTTGTTTTCGACGGGAATAAAACGACTACCTAAATCTCCCAGTTGAAAAACTGTTTCTCCCCAATCCCTTCGAGCTAACATGGCGGCTCCAGTATCGGGAAAAATTACCCTTAAACCAGAACCATAACTGTCAAAAATAGAGGTAAAATCAAGGGCTAAAGCTTGCGCTTGTAGAGCAATTTCTGGGATAACTAATTCCACTTGTATGCGTCTAGCTCCCGATTCTAGAGCCAGTTGGGTGGCGGCTTTCGCTTGCAGGATCGTTTCTTCTAGGGAATTGGGTAGGGTCATTTCAGTTATCAGTTATCAGTTATCAGTGAGCAGTTATCAGTGACTACCTCTGGTCGTCGGTGGCTTAAAATCAGAAAGATTTTAATTTTTATAAAAGGTAGGGTTGATTCATGAATGAACCCTACGTCCTGTAGGGGCGAAGCATTCGGGCAATAACCTATCGGTGAAACCGTAGATTTTCTATCCGAATGCTTCGCCCGTACTTTTTGCCGCAAACCCTACTTAAGTTTAGATGAAGTATGACGATATCTGGCATCATCCCCAGCATTAAGATAAATCCTATAAAATACCTTTAGTTTTTAAGAAGAAAGTCGGTAATCAGCAGAAAAGGTGAGGAGAGAAAGCTTAGGAAAGCTGATAGGAGCCGTGACGTTGGGCATAATAACCGAGAATTGCTGTCACCAGAGCGCGATCGCTTTCCTGAAAAGTCTCGGTATAGTTAATTTCTAGACTACCGATCTGACTTTGGTGATAATCAAATTGTTGGAACTGCTGGGGAGTGAGATGGGTTTCGACCCCCTGAACCTGTTGTAAATGGCTGGCTAATTCTCGATAGATAGCCAAGGGCATTTGGGGATAAATAATGGTTTGTTTTTGTTGAATAGCAATCGATCGCACGGGTTTTATTCTCCTGATTCGGAAACATTATAGCTGATCGAGGCTTGCGGTGCGGCGGCGGGTTCGGGGACACCATCCCCTAGGCGACGGGTAATAGTTCGACCGCTTTGTTGTAGAACAATATAGGGGTTATCGGGATCGGTGTTGATCGCTTTAACTAAAATTAAACCATTAGAGAGGGTAGAACCGGGGATAACTCGACGTTCCGTGGCTTCTCCGGGGGCTTTCACGATCGCCATAGGAGTGGTAGGCAACCGGAGAATGCCCGATACTTGCACTTCTTCCGCTTCCGTCGGTTGCGGTGGTGGTGGCGGCGTTTTCACTATCGGTCGTCCGGGGGTGGGAGGATTGCCCATTGCTGCTGGTCCGGCTGTGGTAGCCCCCGGAGTCCCACCCGGGGGTTCTTCCGCCACTGTGATTGTAATATTTGGTTGTAGGGGAAGGGGGGCAAAGGGATCCCTGCGACCGCGATTAATTTCTGCCCGTTTTTGGTCGGGATCGGTGGCGGGAATCAATCCGGGTACTTTTGGGGTGGCTGGTTCGGTAGCCGGTTGCACAGCACCGCTAAAGGCGGGTGGTTGGGCAGCCGGGGGACTAGGAGAGGGGGTGGGGGTTTCTTGGCTGGGTGGTGGGGATTGATTAGCTTGGTCAGAAGCTGGACATCCCACCAACAATAAAGCGACACTCCCCACCGATAGGACTAGCGGCAATTTTTTCATGGGGAAACTAAAGACAAAATGGCCCGGTCGGACAACCTTGGATATTAACATAACCTATGTTTCCCAGAAATCTAGGCTGATTACACGGGGAAAGTCAGGAACTTTGCCCCGCTAGTCCAGTTTTAGTACTGACTACCGGATTTACGATGACCGATGGCGGTGACACCGTTACTATCCAAAACTTGACCCCGCTCGACGGTGGCATAGACTAACCAGCGATCGCCGCAGAGTTGTCGCTCTTTCACCGTACACTCCAGATAGGCGAGACTTTCGCTTAAAATCAGACAGCCATTTTCCCCGACTTGGGTTTCTAATTCCGTAAAGACATCGCTGCCGGATTTGATGCAATTGGAAAAATGGCGGCGTAAATTGCGCCCTTCCTTGAGAATATTCAAGGTGAAGACGGTTCCCGAGTTAATTAGGCGATCGGCGGCTTGTTCGTCAGCAACGGCGATAATTAGTCCCGGGGGGTTAAAACTGGCTTGGGATACCCAAGAGGTCAAGAAACCAGCATGATCCTCGCCCTGACGAGTGGTGAGAACAGAAAGGGAACCAACGATCCGACCAACAGCCTGGGCAGTGCGATCGATTTGTGTTTCGGTCATTCCCTGTTGGGGAACCCGCAATTTTTTGGTTTTTTTCAAGGTCTGGGCAAAAGTTTCTCCGGCTGAATAACCTGCTTGTAAACTGCTTTCTGTGGGGTTAAAACGCACGCGCAAGGATTCAAAACCGAGGCGATAATTGGCATCTTTGAGTTTAGTTTCAATTAAATCTACCGCTTCTCCACTCCAACCGTAGGAACCAAAAACCCCGGCTAATTTAGTTTTTGCTGCCGTGGAAAGAACGATTCCTAAAGCGGTTTGAATCTGGGTAGGAGCGTGACCGGCTAAGGTGGGAGAACCGATAATAAATCCGTCACAATTTTCGATCGCTTGACTAATTTCGGCAGGAGTGGCAAACTCACAATTTATTGATTCTACGGCCAGATCATTTTCTAATAATCCTCGTTCGATCGAGCGGGCCAGGGTGGCAGTATTTCCGTAGGCAGAAGCATATAATAAAGCCACTTGTAGGGGTCGAGTTTTTTGTTCTTGACACCAATAGCGATAATCGTGGGCAAGACGACTAAGACTATAACGAATTATCGGACCGTGGGCAGGTGCATAATATTGGGCGGGAAATTCTTTAATTTTGTCGAGGGCTGTTTCTACTGTTTTAGATTGCACGGCATGAAGACAATCAAAATAATAACGACGATCTGCGTCTAATTCTTTCCAATTTTTATCCCAAATATCGTCACTGCACAGATGCACACTAAAGAATTTATCGCTGTATAAAATTTGGGTTTTTTGGTCAAAAGTGCATATTCCATCAGGCCAGCGGGGGGTAGGGACATTAGTAAAACTGAGTTGATGACCTTGCCCCAAATCAAGGATTTCATCGGTTCGTATGCCCAAAATTTGGGCATCAGGTAGGGCATTTTTCAGGGTATTGACGGCAGCTTTAGAACAGAGGATTGTGATTTGATGGGTTTCGGCTAATAATGCCTTTAAAGTGACGATACGGTTAGGATTAACGTGACTGAGAATTAGATAATCAAGACGATGTAAGGGGACATATTGACGAATTTCTTCTAAATAAATTTCGGTGAAGGATTCTCCGGGAGGATCGATTAAGGCGGTTTTATCGCCCCGGATAAGATAGGAATTAGCGGTGGTTCCCCGTTGACGAGCATATTCTATTTCAAATTTTAATCTGTCCCAAGTACGCGAGCGAAAAACCCAAGTTTGATCGGCAATTTCGGCGGTTTGAACATCGCGGGAGCGATTATTGATAGCAGTATTAGCAATTAAGGTAGTAGTGGTCATAGTTGTTAATTTGGTTATTAGTTGTACTGATAACTGATAACTGATAACTGATTAAGTTTTGCTGTTTATTTCAGTTAATTCTTTAACTAAATGTTGACGATAACGCTCCGAAACTTTTTGTTCGGGATCGATACCTTCAAAGGTGGGAGGAAGCCAAACTCTTAACACCATTAATGTGCCAAGAACTATTAGAAAAGCACAGGCGGCTAATACTTGTGTCCAATTAGTTTCTAGGACTCCTCTGACAATTAATTCTCGCAAAACCGAGACGATAGAAACTTCCACAGCAACACCGATAGAAACTCGTTTTTCTTGCAAATAAATAATTAACAATCGGAACAATTCTACTAGAATTAAGAGGAATAAAATATCGGCGGTAATAATCCGAAATTGAATCGGTGGCAGCAGCGACATAAACATTTCTCTGACTTCTAACACCATGAAGCTAAATAAACCAATACAGAGAGAAATGACAATTAAATCTTGAATCATTTCTAAGACTTGCACTACTCGCACCATCATTGGGGAAGGATTTTTAATTGGTTCGTACATTTTATTGCTCCTAAGATTGATAGAATTTGGTGTTAGCTGTTAGGGAATTGTGAATTATGAATTATGAATTGGGGAGCCTTTTTCACTGATAACTGATAACTGATAACTGATAACTGATAACTGATAACTGTTAATAATGGTTGCCAACTTTGCGATGATGGACAGCAGTTAAGGTATCTAAACGGGCAACTCGTCCGCTATTAACAGTACAATAAACTACCCAATGATCGCCGCAATCTAAACGACTGGTTACTTCACATTCTATATAAGCTAAGGCATCGGCTAAAATTGGTGATCCATTGTTAGCAGTATAGGTTTTAATGCCTTCAAAACGATTGGCACCGGGAGAGAAACGCTTGAGGAAATGTTTCATTAATTTCTGGTAATTATCCTCAGCCAAAACATTTAAAACAAAGGTATCGCTAGGCTGTAAAAAGGATACCATTGCTCGATCTTTAGCCACTGCAATCGCCACACCTAAAGGATTTAAACTTGCTTGTGTCACCCAAGAGGCAATCATGGCACTGGATAAATCAGCTTTTTGGGAAGTAATTAAGTACAATCCGGTGCTAATACGTCCTAGAGCCTTTTCTAAGTCGTTATTAATCGATTTAATTTGTTTAATCGTTTTTTCTCGGCTTAACCATTGGCCGAGGTCGGTTCCTGCTTCATCGGCAATCAAATCGAGGGATTGATTGGAATTGTCTTTAACTAAAAGAGGAGGAAAAGCTTCGATCGCCCCGATTTCCTGTAATTTATTTCTTAAGGGGAAAATTGGTTCATCTTCCCCACCTCCTGACTCAAATAATCCCACCGCTTGTTTGCCATTAATTGAAGCAATAATCGTGCTTAAAATCGTCTGGTTAATCGGGGAAGATTGGGGAGGCATTCCGATGATAACTCCCTTAGATTGATTGATCAATTCTCTGACTTCGTGGGGATCAGCATTATTCATATCGACTAATTCTGTCACCACATCATTTTTAGTCAAACCCTGACTGATCATAGTAGCTAAATGTTCGCTTTGTCCGTAATCTTGGGTAAAAAATACAGTCACTAAAGTATCAGCAGAAGTTTGTTCTTGACTCCAAGTTTGATAGCGTCCCACCCAATCAGAAATATGGTGTTTTAATAGGGGGCCGTGACCAGTGGCAATGAGATTAATTTCAAATTTCTCGATTCTTTTAATTGCCCCTAAAACTGAACGAGCATTCGGTCGCATCAGACAGTCATAATAGGTTTGAAAATCGCCTTCTAGCAGCTCTTTTTCTTGATCGTAGGTTTGATCATCACAAAAGTGCATTCCGAAGGCATCACAGGTAAAAAGGGTGGCAGTTTTAGCATCAAAAGTGAAGATAGTATCAGGCCAATGAAGATTAGGGGCCGCAACAAATTCTAAAACATGGCCATTACCTAAATCTAAAGTATCACCACTTTTAACTATTAACTGTTTAAAGGGTCTGTGTACCATGTTTTCGAGGAATTGCATGGCAACTTTTGCCCCCACCACGGTAACTTCTGGGACTAATTCTAAAACTTCTTTGACTAAACCACTGTGGTCGGGTTCGGTGTGACTGATAATTAAATAATCAAGATGATTGATGTTGATTAGTTTAGTTAATTCCTCCAGATAAAGGCGATCGAATTTGCGGTGAGATGTATCAATGAGGGCCGTTTTTTCCCCTTGAATAACAAAAGAGTTATAAGTGGTACCGTTTTCTAAACCAAATTCGATATCAAAGCGATCGCGGTCCCAATCCAAACAGCGCAGGGTAAAGGTATTTTCAGCGATTTCTTGGATTTGTGTGGTTAAACGGCTGGTTTTAGCGGGTTTTGGGGTGATTAAAGCAACCATAATTTCTATCTCCCACAGGATTTGATTCGGAACTGCATTTGCTTAATTCCTATGGTGACTTGCTTTCAGGGATTTGTAAAATACCAATTACTCAAGTCAATGATTAGTTAGATTTATATAACCTTTTCTCTATGGTTGCAAATATTAATTTGAGTGCTGGCCCTACCGAATCAAGACCTGAATACTGATTGTGCATCCTATCCACAGGTTAGCTTAGTCCTCGGTTTCGCATACTGCACTTTTGCCTATTTGTCAAGCTTTTTACACAATTCTTAATATTTTCCTCGTTTTTGCTCTCTCGCTCTCTTGGGGTGTTTTGTTTTCGATGTCAGTCTATGGGTGAACCTGTAACCCTTAACACAAGTCCAGAAAAAGGGTTTCTTCGAGAAACCCTTTTTCTCTGTGTGGCTAGGTTAATTTATCAGTGTGAAATCAGCCGCTATCAGGGTAGGAACAGTCAACAAATTGGCAAATTCAGAGCCACTTCCTAAGCCAGCAGCACTACCATTTTGATTGTAGTAAATACTGCCACTGCTGTTACTGTAAACGATAAAGGCGCTGCTAATGGCGACTAAATCATCATCATCGACGCTGGCAAATTCAGCCAGTTGACTGAAGCCATTGCCAATGACACTTTGTAAGGCGGTAAATATGGCTTTACTTAATACTATTTTATCACTGCCGGGGGTGAAATCGCTGATGGCATCGATGCCTAAATTACTACTATTGAAGATAAAATTATCGCTACCATTACCACCGGTGAGTAAATCATCGCCAAAACCACCAATTAAACTATCGTTTCCGTTTTGACCAGTTAATTGATCGTTGCCACCACCACCAGTTAGAGTATTATTAAGGCTATTCCCAGTTAGTCGGTCATTACCGCTATCACCAATAATATTTTCGATGGTGTTATTTGCCGAAAAAGTCAATCTTAGATTATTGGTAACGGCGGTTTGGTTTGTAGTAACACCCAAGTTAACTCTTACTGAGGTATTTGTCCCAGTAAAGTCGAGGGTATCGATACCGCCGGTGGTAGTTTCTTGGATGGTATCGCTTCCTAATGGGGTTGAAGCATTGAAGCAGTAAATATCGTTACCATTAGCACCAGCGAGGATATTGTTACCGCTATTTCCGGTAATTTTATTGTTAGCAGCGTTACCTGTACCATTAATATTATTACTGCCAATTAGTCTGAGGTTTTCCACATTAGTGGGTAAGGTGCGAGTAATTGCGCTTTGTAGGGTGTCAGTAATAATTACCTGTCCAATTGCTTCGTCGGGATTGATGGTAGCATTAACCGGATTTGATAGGGTTACTGTAAAAGCTTCATCGGCTTCATTGAGGTTATCATTGAAGATGGGAATGCTAATAGTAGCAGTGGAAGTATTAGCAGCAATGGTGAGGGTTCCTGTCTGGATAGTGTAATCTACATTAGCGATAGCGTTAATGGGTGTAGTGGTATAGTTGACAGTAATTTGTTGTGGATTGGGGTTATTGACAGTAACAGTGAGGATGGCATTACTATTTTGACCTTCCACCACGGTGATGTCGTTGATGGAGAGTTGCGAGGTGACAGTGCTATCGTCATTATTAATCGTACCTTGTCCTTGATTATCGTTTATCGTAACATTACGACCATTGGCTTGTAAGTTACTCAGATTGACGAAGAAAGTCTCGTTATTTTCAACTTTAGTATCGCCATTGACAGCAACAGTAATCGTCTTAGAAGTCTCCCCAACATTGAAGGTTAAGGGAGTAGTAGCAATCGCCGTATAATCATTATCTGCTGTGGTAGCGGTTCCATTGGCTGTAGAGTAATTGAGGGTGACAGATGTATCAACTGGATTGGAAAGGGTGACGGTAAAGACTGCATTGGTAGTCCCGCTATTTCCTTCGCTAACAGTTACGTCATTGATTGAAATAGAGGCACTGTCATCATTATTAATTGTTCCCGTCACTGGGGTGGTCGTACCTACTGTATAACCTGTCCCCGCAGCAAGGGTTAAAATAACAGTTTCATTACTTTCAACTGTAGCATCAGCAGTGGGGTCAACGGTTACCGTCGCAGTGGATGAACCAGCAGCAAAGGTGACAGTATTGGTAGTCCCTGTACGAGTGTAATCGGTATTAAGAGTCCCTGTCCCTCCGAGGGTGTAATTGACTGTTAAAGGATTAGTTGTTACTCCGCTACGAGTGAAGGTATAAACCAGATTTGTTGTCCCGTCTTCTGTCACACTTGCGGGAGAAACTGCAAGAGTAATACTGGGAAGAGTCGGACTAGAAACATAGCTAAAATAACTAGCAGTTAGACTTAATGCTGTTTGATTGTTGATAACTGCAATAAGTTCATCTGGTTCGCTGCCTGGTTTGTTGATGTAGAGTTTAGTATTAGAACCATCAACCGATAACAGATAGTTACTACTTGAACCTCGTAGTTGAATAATATCATCAGTGGTGTTAAAGTCGGCAATTGTCGCGTAGTCGTTATCACCCGGAAGGGTGCTATTACCGTCATCATAGAAGGTCTTTGTAGTATCTGCAAGGATAAAGCGATCGCCTCCTGAACCTCCTTGTAGATAATCAGATTCTCCTGTACCGTTATTGGTTCCTTGTAGAGTATCATTACCATTACCCCCGTAAATTCCGCCGTCAAAGTTTCCAGTCCAACCTTGCTCATTTCCTGCTCCTCCCAACAACACATCATCGCCATCTCCACCTTCTAGGAGATCCTGTCCATCGTTACCATTTAAAGTATCATTGTCATCTAACCCGTAGAGACGATCATTACCAAGTCCAGAGATGATAGAGTCATTACCACTACCGCTATTAATTATACTATTATTGCCACTGATAGCACTGAGGTTAAGAACATCATTGCCACTACCAGTGGTAAGATTAATAATTTCAATAGATTGGAAGGTGTCACCAACTGAAGATGTGCCGTTTGTAGTAGTTGTATAGGTGACAGTAACAGTTGTCGTTTGACTACCATAGTTTAATAACAGGGTGTCAATACCTGAACTACCGTTAATAGTATCGTTCCCGTCTCCGGGATCGAGATAATCATCTCCTGAACCCCCGTCTAAGCTATCATTACCATTACCCCCATAAATTCCACCGTCAAAGCTTCCAGTCCAACCTTGCTCATTTCCTGCTCCTCCCAACAACACATCATCGCCATCTCCACCTTCTAGGAGATCCTGTCCATCGTTACCATTTAAAGTATCATTTCCATCTAACCCGTAGAGACGATCATTTCCTGATGTACCCGTAATATTATCATTCCCTGGCGTTCCTGTAAAATCTGCCTGTTCTACTTGAATACTTTCCCCATTTACTATTATTGTTGTCTGGTCATTCTCTGCTCGTAAAGCGTCTAAGGTTGCCACATCCAGACTATTTCCCCGCACCAACTCCGCAAAAATTGCCCCCTCATCTCCGGCGCTATCCACCGGATTAATTTGAGCATCTACATAATGCCCAATTTCTTCTAAAATTACATGAATTATCGCTGCTGACGATGCCGTATTCAAAAAAGATGCTGATAGATAAATCTTATTGGTACTGCTGGAATATGCACCATTCGCCGTCCCCAAAACCTCATCACTAAGTACCTCAATTGGGGGAATTTGACTAAAATTTCGGCTTTTCCACTGTTGTCGTAATTGCGTCGCTTTAACCACATCATAACTTGTGCCAAAAGCGATAGCCAAATTCGCCCAAAAACCATCAGATTGAGCAAAATTGAACAAAACATCGTCAACAACAGGAAGAATCGGCAACAGTGAAGAAGTCATGACGTTAACTGCAAAAGTTTATTGCTAACAGTTTTAGCCCAACAATCCCCAATTTTTCAAGACCTCTTTAACAGAAATTAACATTGATCGGGAAAACTGTATTTCTAAATCATCAGTTTTTCTGAATATTGTCTCTCAATTCCCCCCTCACAACTTAATCTAATTCATTTGCAGTTTGCAAAACCTCCTCATAAAGTTGATGACTAATGCGAAAGTTTGCTTGGCTAATTAGAGACTCCATTATCGGTTTAACCTTAGAAACTAATCCTCTATTTTTAGCAATTAAAAGAACTCCTAGAACCCCCGTAATTGACAGTCCCAAACGCACAGCCTCCCTCCGTCCGAGACGTTCATCAATTAACAATTCATCTGCTTTTAATTCTAAGGCAAGAGCGATTGCTTCTGCTTCGCCAATATCTAAATTATATTCATTCCTCAAACAAGCCACAAGTTCCAAATTAGCGGCTTGTTTAACCTGTATCCAGTTCAGAGAAATTATCGCTTTAATGCGGATATCTTCCTCAGTTAAATTGGCTAATTCATTGGCAACTGCTTGGGGAATAACAACATTAGTATAAATATCTTTTAAGATTGACAGATAACCAACAAGAGCAAGACTGCTGAGAGGAGAAGTATCGCTAATAATAATCATAGCCAACCTTTCTCTTTTAAATGCTTAATATCTTGCTGAAACTCAGCAACATCATAGTGAATACAAATTCCTCGTTCAGAAAGCATCCGTTGAAACTTTATTTGATTAATACCTAATAACTCACTTGCTTTTCCTAAGCTAATCTTATCTTGTTGGAATAACATAACAACAATTTCCTTCAACAGTTCATCCTCTGATAAACCACTTGCTTTAATCACTTCTTGGGAAATAACTAGAGTCATATTTTCTCCGTATTTTGATAAGAATTATACAAATGCTATCCTATGTTTTGCGGTCTGTCAATTCCCTTTGGCAGACCTCACTTCTAACTATTAACTGTTAACTGAAATTCTCTCTCCGAAGCAATCTTACCCCTTGTCATGGCGAAGATGCGATCGCTAACGTCAAACCTAGGCAGTTAAAGTATTTAACCAATTGATTAAATCTTCAACCGTAGAGAAATCGAATAAAGCTTCTCCTAATACTTCAACATCATCAATACTTAACTGCATGATTTTAGTTTCCAATGAAGGATTAATCTCCCCTAACTTGCGTTTAAGTTGACGAAGAATCAATGTCTTTTCCCGTTCGATACCTTGTTCAATACCTTGACGCATCCAACTGGTGGTAATTTGCATAACTCCCTCCTGTACGGGTTGACTAAATGTGCTAATCTCTTCTTGAAATTGTATCTCTTCGGCAGGATTTAGATTGAGATATGTATCAATAAATCCGGAAATTAATTGCATTCTCGCTGAATCTAACCTTAAAGTAATTAACAAGCGCAGACATTCGGCCTTAACTTTTGCTCGCTCTTTCTCGGCAATGTTCATCTTAGCCATCAAAGCCGAAGCAACCGGATTCGGTTGATTAAGAAAATCTCGCCAATTTAACCGATTTAATTGCACGACTTGATAGTTAAATTCTAAGACCTTAAAATCGGGAAAATCGACCACATATTGACTAATCGCTGCTCTTTTTGGCTTTGAATAAGAAAAAATTACAATCGGATAAATCGGTAAGACAAATTTCTCATGAAAGCGAGCAAAATAAGTAAACATTCGCCGATTAAACCACTGGCGGGAACTTTCCTGCGCCTCCAGATGAATCAGAAAGAAAGATTCTTTTCCGCGAAACTTAACTTGTGCGACTAAATCGCTTTCATACCTTTCTCCTTCCGTGACATCGGTAAATACTTCTTTGTCTAAAAAAGTAATCGAGTCCCTATCTAAATAATCCATTACTTGAGGAAAAAATAACTCGATAAATTCGAGAAAAAAGGTGGAGATTAACTCCTTAAATAAGCGATCATGGTCAATATTATTAGTCATGTAATGTCATCTTAACTAATCTGAGCGATGAATGACTACTCTTCTACATTATATTCTGAAAAGTCGCCTTTGGCAACATATTGTTATGACCTTACCCCTTTAACCTAGGAAAAAAGGGGGATGCTTTCAGAAAACGGGTTTCTCGAAGAAACCCGTTTTCTAAATATATGAGATTGCTTCAGGGTGTTATAGTGTTGAGACAAGTGCAGCTTTTTACCCCATCTCCCCATCTCCTAATCCCTGACTGATAACTGATAACTGGTCACTGATAACTGAATATCCCCCAATAACTAAAGGAAAGATAAAGTTATCGATCGCCCTCGGGAGCCAGTGTCAGAATAAAAGCAGGGAGATGACCAAGGAAAACCGACAACTCTCCATCTTTTTCCCGTCATCGCCCCTAAAATTTATTTGGTTCAGATTTATGCAAACTGCCAATCCTCGTCAAACGGAGAAAAAAGAGCATCCCAGTGGCGATAAACGCTTCAAAGTCCTCGACATCACCATGAAGCGGGCAGGATATAATCAATCAGCCCTGATTGAAGTCCTGCACAAGGCCCAAGAAGCTTTCGGATTCCTAGAAGAAGATGTTCTCCTCTACGTTGCCCGGGCGCTAAAACTGCCCCTCAGTCGCGTCTATGGGGTAGCAACCTTCTACCATCTCTTTTCCCTGAAACCGGCGGGAAAACACACCTGTATCGTCTGTATGGGGACCGCTTGTTATGTCAAAGGCAGTGGCAAAATCCTCGAAGACATCGAAAACGCCTTTGATGTCAAAGTGGGAGAAACCACCGCCGATGGAGAAATTTCCCTAGTGTCGGCCCGTTGTATCGGGGCCTGTGGGATTGCACCGGCCGTGGTCTTCGATGGAGTCGTGGCCCCGAAACAAGATTCGGAAACTGTCTTAGCGAAACTACAGAGTTTCTCCCAGTAATTTTTCACTCTAGTGGATTGAGAAGAATATGGACTTACAAGAATTATTGGCAGTGGCCGAGAAGGAAAAAACTAGACAAAAAAGCATCCGGGTGCATTGTTGCACTTCCACCGGTTGCCAAGCTGCTAACTCCCTCCAAATCGAAAAAAACCTCGCCACCGCCGTCAAAGAGGCACACCTAGAGGATACAGTCGAAGTGGTGGGGGTCGGTTGTATGGGTTTTTGTGGTCGCGGTCCGTTGGTGGAAGTGGATCCCCAGGATCTCCTATACGAAGAAGTCACCCCGGAAAGTGCGGCCAGCATTATTGCGGCCTTAAACGGCGGCAAAACCGAGGTGCAATTAGGGGACTCAAAACATCCCTTTTTCTCCCATCAAGTCAAAATTGTCCGGGAAAATAGCGGTAAAATCGATCCCGATCGCATTGAGGAATATATCGCCGTCGGTGGCTATCAATCTCTCTACAAGGCCCTCTACGAGATGACTCCGGCCCAGGTGGTGGAGGAAATCACCCAAAGCGGTTTGCGCGGCCGGGGCGGTGCCGGTTATCCCACTGGTTTAAAATGGGCGACGGTGGCTAAACAACCGGGTAAACAAAAATACGTTATCTGTAATGCTGATGAAGGCGACCCCGGGGCGTTTATGGACCGTAGTGTTTTGGAAAGTGACCCCCATTTAGTCCTAGAAGGAATGGCGATCGCTGCCTATGCCGTGGGGGCGGATCATGGTTATATCTATGTTAGAGCCGAATACCCTCTGGCGATTGATCGTCTGCAAAAAGCGATTAATCAGGCCAAAAAATTTGGTTTAATGGGTTCCCAAGTATTCGAGTCCACTTTCGATTTTAAGGTGGATATCCGCATCGGGGCGGGAGCTTTTGTCTGTGGAGAGGAAACCGCTCTCATCCATTCCATCGAAGGCGGCCGCGGCACTCCCCGCACCCGTCCCCCCTATCCGGCCCAATCGGGCCTCGATGGTTGTCCCACCCTGATTAATAACGTGGAGTCCTACGCTAATATCGCCGCTATTATCCGCGAGGGAGCCGCTTGGTACGCCAATATCGGTACTGCCAGCAGTAAAGGCACAAAAATCTTCGCTTTAACGGGAAAAATCCGCAATAATGGGCTGATTGAAGTGCCGATGGGCATTACTCTCCGGGAAATTGTCGAGGAGATGGGGGGTGGTATTCCCGATGGTCAAGTGAAAGCGGTACAAACCGGCGGCCCCTCTGGGGGTTGTATTCCCGCTAATTTACTCGATACTCCCGTGGATTACGAATCCTTAGCCAAACTCGGTTCGATGATGGGATCCGGGGGGATGGTGGTTATGGATGATACCACCAGTATGGTGGAAGTGGCGAAATTCTATATGGAATTCTGTCGCGAGGAGTCCTGTGGTAAATGTATCCCCTGTCGCACGGGAACAGTACAAATGTTTGAATTATTGTCCAAAATTATCGCTCGAAAGGCCGATATTCACGACCTCGAAAACCTAGAACATCTCTGTCAAATGGTCAAAGAAACCAGTCTTTGTGGTCTTGGCCAAAGCGCCCCCAATCCGATTTTAAGTACCCTAAAGTATTTTAAGGAGGAATATCTGGCTCTGTTACAGGAAAGCAAGCACCCCGTCTCTGTTTGAGAATAACTCGATCGAGGCCTAACAATCTTCGGCCTCGATCAATTTCTTTGGTTATGGGAAGTCTGGTGGGCTGCCGGGTTATCTTGGAGAGAGTTAGCAGTAGTCTCAGGAGACAATAGATTATGACTTGGCGCGGCTCAACCGATACAAAAGATCGCATTTTTGCAGCTTTAGTATATCTTTTACCCTTATATTCGGCTTTTGCCTTCGGGATCTTTATCTTTCAGCAAATCCCTTTTTTAAAAGAGGCCTTAGAAATAGTTTTAACTCCCTTAGCTTTTCTCTATAGTTCTCTGGGAAGCTTTGGCAGTTTAATTATCTTTTTCGTCCTCTTTTTGGCTGTGGTACGCAATCCCCGCATCAGTCATTTTATCCGGTTTAACACCATGCAGGCGATTTTAATCGATATTTTGGTGTATTTATTGGGATTGGTCTTAGGTTTCGTCGCTAGGGGTGGGGCGAATTTAGTGGTAGAAACTCTTTTTAACGTCGTCTTTTTGGGAGCATTTGCCGCCTGTGTTTACAGCATTATACAGTCGGTTATCGGCAAATACGCCGAGATTCCCACAATTTCCGAGGCGGCCTATTCCCAAGTGGGAGGTTAGGTTAACTTGAGTTTGTCCCGTTTTTCGGCTACAGTCTCTCCAGAATCAATGCGTTCGCTGCCAGGCCACATCTATGAGTCCATTTAAACAGACGCTACGGGAACTCAACGCTCAGAAGGGGAAAATAGCCGCTTCTGTGGGCAGAAAAACGCCTAAACGGGTTAATCGTTGGTTTAAATGGCTTTCTCCCGGTCTTTTTGTCAAACGCTGGCTTTTAATCAGTTTAACCGGTGTTTTTCTCACCTCCTTCGGTTTGGCTATTTGGGTAAAATTAACCCCAGTTAATCGCTTTTTAGAGTTTGTTTCCCAAGCATTAGAAACGATCGCCCGTTTAGTCCCTAATTCTGTTTCTGGGCCGCTGGCGGTTTTGCTGGGTGTCTTTTTGTTATTCTGGGGTCAGAGTCGCACCGTCGAAACGATTACAGAAGCACTACAACCGGACGCATCGGAGGAATTAGTTGATCTCCTACGCACCCATCGTCGTCTTCATCGCGGCCCGAAAATTGTAGCAATTGGTGGCGGTACGGGTTTATCGACGCTTTTACGCGGTTTAAAACAGTATAGTTCTAATATCACCGCTATTGTCACTGTAGCTGATGATGGCGGTTCTTCGGGCCGATTACGTCGGGAAATGGGCATTTTACCCCCGGGGGATATTCGCAATTGTATCGCCGCTTTAGCCGATGAGGAAAAGTTATTAACGGAATTGTTTCAATATCGCTTTCATGCCGGAGATGGTTTATCAGGCCACAGTTTTGGTAATTTATTTATCAGCGCTATGACCGAGATTACTGGGGATCTGGAACAGGCGATCGATGCTAGTGCCAAAGTTTTGGCCATTCGCGGTAAAGTGCTACCTGCTACCCTTACCGATGTTAGTCTCTGGGCTAAGTTAGCCGATGGGCGCATTATTGAGGGAGAATCGAAGATAACCGAAGCTATGGGACAAATTCGTCAGATTGGCTGTCATCCTGCCGATCCAGTCGCTTTACCGGCGGCTTTAGCGGCGATCAAGGAGGCAGATTATATTATCATCGGGCCGGGTAGTCTTTATACCAGTATTATCCCTAATTTGTTGGTTCCCGCAATTCGTCAGGCCCTAGCACAGGTGACAGTCCCCCGTGTCTATGTTTGTAATATTATGACCCAGCCGGGGGAAACGGATAATTATTCGGTGGCTGATCATATTCGGGCGATCGAAAAAGTCTGCGAGGAACGCATCTTTGATGCGGTTTTGGCCCAAAGAACTGCACCATCGCCCCAATCTCTACAATTATACGCCCAAGAGCATAGTCATCCTGTGTTTTTAGATCGCGAGGAGGTGGGAAAAATGGGTTATCGGATTGTTTTAGCGAATGTAATGGCAGAAGATGAAGTTACTGCCAAAGTTAGTCATGATCCCCAACGTTTAGCGCGAGTTTTATGGCGCTGGTATGCTAAAAAGTGAATAGCGAGTTGACTAAATGTTTTTATCTAGCTTTGTCAAGTTATAAAATCATATTTTTGGCTTTAATTTGCCGACATTAGCCAAATTTGCTGATTAAAGCCCTAGGAAAAAATTAGCCGAAAAACCATTTCGCCTTATTCTGTGTTATACTCAGGTTTTGAAGAGAGATAATCATGCACTACTCTACTAAATCTAATCAAGAGACAGGTGCGACAGTCTATTCCCCAAGCGATGGAAGTGAATTAATTCCTGCTGAGGTTAAACTAGATATAAACGGGCAAAACTATCAATCACTTAATATACCTCTCCCAGAGGGCTATACAGTAGATGATGAAGGAATCATCAATAACTATGGTAGCGAACCCAAGATTTATCTATCAAAATCCCCATCTTTAGAACAGCAAAAATGGTATATTTTGCAAGGATTAGGGGCGGTTTTATTGGTTGCTTTGGTGTTATTAATCACCTTTTCCGTTAGCTAGATAAAAACCGTAGGATTGACATTTAAGTTGAGCGAGACAAGAAAACTTTAATTTACACCATAGAGTCTGCATCCCAAGTATCGGGAGCATATATTGGAACCGACTCTATCTATCTGTCCAAATAGTAAATCTGACAGCTGAACTTTTTTACTTTGCTAAACTTGACAATTTTTTTCAGTTTTTTGTGGGTTGCTTCGTGATCAACAATAGAACAACCAATAGAGATAACTTCTCAAAGGAAATTCAACAGGTATGAAATTTAATCCTTCTCTTAGTCAAGAACCTCGCTATCAGGCAATTCCTGTTATGCAGATAACTTCCAAAGAAACCCTTCTCCATTGGTTAGAACGGACAGGAAGATTAAAATTACGTCAACCTGATGCTCATCCCGATTTGCAAATTTTAGAAGAACTAGACGATATTATCGATCCAGATAATTATGCTATAGAAGAAGAAGAAGAAGAAGAAGAAGAATAAATAGTCTTAAGTAGGTGGGTGGAATTAAATATAAGATGAACGTAGGTTGGGCTTCGGCCGTGAGCTCAGCCGAACGGTTGAAGCATGAAAACCAACGCCCGCTCATGTTACGCTACCGCTAAACCATCCTACAAATAATTGTGCCTCCCTACTTACTGGGAGTTAGGAGTGAAATTTCAATTATCTAATATTCAGGAGATTAAGAAAGTGGTATCAACGAAAAAAACGGCTTTAATTTACTGTGAAAATCAGTTTGGACGTGTGGACGGAAAAACGGCAGCTGGCTTGATCCGACAATCAGAAATATATACAATTGTTGGTGTGCTGGATAGTTCCTTAACAGGAAAAGATGCGGGAGAAGCATTAGGAGACAAAAAAAATCATATTCCCATTTTTGCCAATTTACAAACAGCCTTAGAAAAACTTAGAGATGTTCCCAATTGTTATATCTACGGCAAAGCACCCTTAGAAGCGTTTATTCCCCCCCTAGAAAGGCTGCTAATTTTAGAAGCAATGGCAGCAGGAATGGATATTATTAATGGTTTGCATCAATTCTTCTCCGAGGATTTAGAATTTAGGGAGCAAGCTAGTCAGTATGGTGTACAAATTACAGACATTCGTAAACCACCACAATTAGCTGATCTTCATGTATTTACTGGGCAAATTTCCCAAGTAAATATACCCGTTATTGCCTTTTTAGGAACCGATTGTGCTTGCGGAAAAATGACCACTGCGGTGGCAGTTAATCAAACTCTCCAAGGCTTGGGTATTAAGTCTGTCTTAGTCGCTACTGGACAAACTAGCTTGATGCAGGGAGCAAGATATGGGGTTTCGATCGATGCTTTGGTTTCTCAATTTGTCATCGGTGAAATTGAAAATGCTGTGGTTCAAGCTTTTGAGCAAGAAAAACCCGATATTATTTTAGTGGAAGGACAAAGTTCTCTGAGTCATCCTGCTTTTATGAGTTCCGTGGGAATTTTGAAAGGAAGTAGGCCTGATGGGATTATTTTACAACATCCCCCAGCCCGAAAATTTCGCTGTGATTTTCCTCATTTAGCCATGCCAAAATTACAGGAAGAAATTTCACTAATTGAGGCAATTTCTCCCACTAAAGTTATCGCTATTGCGATTAATCACGAAAATCTCACCGCAGCAGCCACTGAGCGTATTATTGCCAAATATGAGCGAGATTTTCAGTTACCGACTACTGATGTTTTGTTACACGGATGTGAGAAATTAGTCCAAGCTTTATGCGATCGCTTTCCGAAATTAAACCGGAAAATCAAAGGGGAAATTTTAGCTGCAATTCCCGCAATTGGGAGCAAATAGGCTGATGAAAGACCTTTTACCCAGAATCGAGATTTCTCTCCCGAAAATACGCCATAATGCTCGTTTACTCTGCCAATTATACGGCAGCAAGGGACTTTCTGTGATGGGAGTTTCCAAAGCGATTTTGGGTGATCCCTCGATCGCCTTGGCGATGATTCAAGGTGGAGTCAACTTTATCGCTGACTCTCGAATCGAAAATATTCTCAAAATGAAACAAGCAGGAATAGTGACAACTTTTGTTCTGTTGCGTACTGCCTTGAGTCAAGCAGAATCAGTGGTTAACATTGCAGATATCAGCTTAAATACCGAATTAGCAACAATTCAGGAACTTTCCTATTATGCTCAAGAAAAGCAAAAAATACACCGCATTATTATCATGACGGAGTTAGGGGATTTACGCGAAGGTGTACTGCCGAAAGATCTCGTCAAGTTCATCAAAAAGACCCTCGCTTTTCCCTTTATCAAAATTGTTGGACTGGGTTGTAATTTGGCTTGTTATGGAGGTATTAAACCTGATAGCCATAATATGAGCAAATTATCTGTGTTAACAGATACAATTGAGCAGGAATTTTTAATAAAATTACCGATTATTTCAGGAGGCAATTCTGCTAACTATCAATGGTATCAAAAAAGTAGCGAAGTTGGTCGGATTAATAATCTGCGTTTAGGAGAATCAATTTTATTAGGTTGTGAAACAGTTAATCGACAAGTGATACCTGGCTTATATACCGATGCTTTTCGGTTAATTGCTGAAGTAATCGAATCTAAAGATAAACCATCTCTACCCTCTGGAGAAATTGGTCGAGATGCTTTTGGTAATGTTCCCAGCTTTATCGATCAAGGCATTCACCGTCGAGTTATTATTGCATTAGGAAGACAGGATGTTCTTATCTCTGGATTACAAACAAGTCAGGAGATAAAAATATTAGGTTCCAGTAGCGATCATCTAGTTCTTGATAGTCATAACAAGAGGTTAAAAGTAGGAAGCGAAGTCAGTTTTAATCTTGATTACGGAGGACTTTTAACAGCCATGACTTCTCCTTTTATTACTAAAAGTTATGCTCTCAATGCAGTAGCACAACTGTCTTGATCGATTAATAAATATCCACAGATATATTTAGGGTTTGCTGAAAAACTTTTTCAGCAAACCCTATGTACCTCATGTTTTTGGGGGTTATTGTCACTAGAATAGGCAACAAAAGCTTCCCGCAAGAAGCTTGGAACTGATGCAGATGGATAAATTCCTGGAAGAAATCAAAATCCCCCTCAATCCTTAACAAATTCCTAATCATCTCGTTTGGCCCCATGATCAGCCGCCCCGAGGTATAATTCCCCTACTTTCGGGTTATTGAGTAAATCTTGACCCGATCCCTGAAAACGATCTTGACCACTTTCTAAAACATAACCTCGATCGGACATCATTAGGGCTTTTTTGGCATTCTGTTCCACTAAAATAATTGCAGTTCCCGTCTGATTAATCGCTTTTATCTGTTCAAAAACGCTGGTTACTAAGATAGGAGATAAAGCTGCCGAAGGTTCATCGAGAATTAATAAATCTGGTTGCAACATCAGCGCTCGTCCCATGGCTAACATCTGTCTTTCTCCTCCGGATAAAGTGCCAGCTTTCTGACGACGGCGCTCGAGCAAACGGGGAAACATGGCATAAATGCGCTCTTTTAAAGATTTTATATTTCCTTTGCTCGTAAAAGCTCCCATTTCGAGATTTTCCTCGATGCTCAGGGATGGAAAAACATTAGCGATTTGGGGAACATAACCCATTCCGAGCGTAACGATTTGATTAGATTTCCAACCGACGATATTTTGTCCCTTAAAAGTGATAGTTCCAGCACTGGGTTTTAATAAACCAAAAATCGTCTTAGCGAGGGTAGATTTTCCCGCACCATTGGGACCGATGACCGTGACTAATTCCCTCGGTGCAATGCGAAAGTTAACCCCTTGCAATATGTATAAATCCTGCACATAACCGGCATAAACTTGTTCAACTTCTAAAAGATAATCCATGGTAAGGTAAAAAGGAGATAGGAGAGAGTAATATGAATTATGAATGGGGAAGTGGGAAGCATTTTCAGTAAACAGTAAACTGAAAACTTACATCTGATAACTGATAACTGATAACTGATAAATTAGGGAGTTTTTTGTAAATCGGGACGTTCTTCTGGCAGAATTGCACCTTCGACGGGACATACTTGTAAACAGATACCACAGTCGATACAAGTGGCAAAATCAATCCAATACCAATCGGTTCCTTTAACATTTTTACCCGGTCCTGGATGGATACAAGCAACAGGACAAGCGGAAACGCAATCAGCAACCCCTTCACAAATTCCAGTGACGATCGAATGTGGCACAGTGTTTTCTCCTCTAATTCTTAACATTACTTTACCACTTTTCGGCACTGCTGTGCCAGGATCGGATCGTTGTTAGGAAACTTGGCCTTAATTTTCTAAAATATTGGGAGTTTTTTCTTGATCTTAGCAAGAAGTAAAATAGAAGTTTTTGCTAGGGTTTTTACTATTCCCTTACGAGAGGACAAATAGTTGATTTCTTCCCGTAATTCCTGATTATTTTTCTGGAGATAATTATGATGATTTTCTAATTCTTTTAAGGATATTTCCATCCCTTGCATAGTACGATAATCTTGCTGTTGTTTCAGATACATTATCTGTTGTGCTTCCTGTAACTTTCTTAACTCTAACCAGACTTGATTCTGACTTGATTCCTTACTTTCCCTGAGCGCATACTGGAAAAAATTAGTGATTTCTTCAGCGATTTTTTGATTAACTTCAAAAAGCTCGATAATATTAATCTTTTCGGGGGTAATTTTGGGGTATAACTTTCTTAAATCTTGGGCAATATCAGAGGAAAAAGCGATGATTCTAGAAGCGGATAAAATTGCATAGTGTTTTTCTAAATCTACTGGTAAATTACCATTTTCTTCTGGGGATTCAGAAGCAAGCAAAAGTAGAGAAGGAGTGGTTAAGGGACTGGTATAAAAAGTGGAAATAAATAAATTAGCCTGTAGGCGATCGCAAATAGCTTGGATTTTTCTGGCATCCTTTCCCGTACAATTATAATCGTAGGATTCCGCAGGCCAATATTTAAATTCTTCCCATCTTGGTGCGCTGTTATTTCTATCTAAAATAACAATCTGTTGACTCAATTCTAATTGACTCCAATGCTCTAGAATTGAAGACCAAACCCTGGCTAATTTTCCTTGATTGATTTGAAAAATCACGCCATCAATAACAATAATAGGGCATCTTTTCTGGGAGATAGCTTGAATTATTTGTAATTTTTCTCGCTCCTCTTCCTGTAAAATTATGCCTAAATCTTCCATCTTAACTGGATTGGATTTAATTTCTAGATCCTTAATGTCTGGGTGGGGAATTTTATAGATTTTACACACTTGATAATGTTCCTCTAATGCTTGACCATTACTGCCATGTTCTAAGCCTTGGAGATTTAAATAATATAACCCTAAAATCTCAGGAATCAAAGCCATTTTTTCACCTTGACTGCCGATTCTTAACCAAAATTCATAATCACCAGCACAGTGAAAATTTTCCTGAAAATAACCATATTTATCGTGCAGCATTTTTCGCCACATTGGTTGAGAACCCACACAACAACCTTGACGCATCTGTTCATAGGAGTAATTTGGCCAATTCCAATGTTTTAAAGCTGGGGTGGTGGCAAAAGTATCATTTTTGAGGGTGGTAATTAATTGATCTGCATAAACTAAACTAATCTCTCTATTGTTATCTAGATAATTAGCCATAATTTCCAGAGCATTAAAACAGCGACGATCATCAGTATTCCCATTGGTGATATAGGAACCCCTAGCTAGTTTAATAGCACGATTCCAAGCTTGATAAAGGGTTTCTCGTTCTTGAGTTCTCTGGTAAATAATATTAGGATAATTTTCTTGAAACTCTTGGATAATCTCCCCTTCATTCTCCGGAGAAGCACTATCGATAATAATAATTTCTACTTCTCCCTTTTCATAAAGAGTTTGAGTAACCAAATCCTCTAGACAACCCCGGATAAACTCCGCTGATTTATAGGTAGAAACAATTACAGAAACTTTGATCCTCTGCAATAGTATGGAGTTGTTATAACTAGGATTCATCGGCTTATCTGATCGCAATTCAAGACAGGGAAATTTTTTGATAATTCGGGATAGTAAGATTTTAAGACTCTATATTTGATCGAGAGAATTGTCAAGATGTTATCGACTCTTATTGGGATACCAGTTTATTTATCTTTTGCTTGTTACTTGACATACTAAAAAACTATAATAGGAAGGCTGTGGAAAATGTGCAACAATGACCGTATCTTCCTCCCTAGACTGGCTAACCCGTGGAACCAGTGATTTATTCCCCCATCAACCCAACTCCCAAGATCCTAGGGAAAATTTAACCCAACTACTGCAAACCACCGATCGCCCTTTAAGAATTAAACTAGGTATTGACCCCACCGGCAGCGATATTCACCTAGGTCATAGTATTCCTTTTCGGAAACTGCGGGCCTTCCAGGATGCTGGTCATATAGCAGTGGTAATTATTGGCGATTTTACCGCTAGAATCGGCGATCCGACGGGAAAATCGGAAGTTAGAAAACAATTGACCAGCGAAGAAGTGAGAGCCAATGCCGAGAATTATCTGGCACAATTACGCCCAATTTTAGATTTTAACACCCCTAATCGCCTAGAAATTCGCTATAACTCGGAATGGTTGGGGAAATTAGACCTCTCGCAAATTCTCGAACTTCTCTCCACCATGACCGTCGGGCAAATGTTGGCAAAAGAAGGCTTTTCCGAACGCTACGACAAGGAAAACCCGATTTTTCTCCATGAATTTCTCTATCCCTTAATGCAGGGTTATGATTCCGTAGCTGTTGAGGCCGATGTCGAATTGGGAGGAACCGATCAAAAATTTAATATTGCCGTCGGTCGCGATTTACAGAAATATTTCGGCAAAAAACCGCAATTCGGGCTACTTTTACCGATTTTAATCGGAACCGATGGCAGTCAAAAAATGTCCAAATCCCTGAATAATTATGTGGGATTGCGGGAATCGGCCCTGTCCATGTACTCGAAACTGGAAAAAACCCCCGACGCTTTGTTAAAAGATTATTACGAACTATTGACAAACTTGCCCTTAGATGCTATGCCAAGCAATCCGCGAGAGGCACAAAAACAACTGGCGATCGAGGTAGTTGCCCAGTTTCACGGGACAGAGGAGGCATTAAAGGCACAAAAAACGGCGCAGGAGATAGTTCTACAGGGAAATACGGCAGCTGCGGCCTCTGTACCCGAATTTTCCCTCACATCGGTCACTTTTCCCCTGAAATTATTCTATCTTCTTGCGGCCACCGGCTTATGTAAAAGTAGCGGCGAAGGGAGAAGACAGATTCAGGGGGGCGCAGTCAGGATCGATAGCGAGAAAATCACCGATGTGGACAAAAGTTTTGAGACAGCCGAAGCTTTAGCCGGAAAAGTCCTACAGGTGGGCAAAAATAAATTTATTCGCTTCGTAGCTTAGAATAAGCGAAAAAGTCCCTATTCGGCGGCTTTTTCCACGATTTCTAACTCAAAATCTCGAAAATGGGCTTTAAACTTTTTACTGAACTCGACGAGGACAGGTAGATTGGCGCTAACCGGTCTGCCACGCCATTCGGTGACAAAAGCTTTCACCCCTCCCTCTAATCCTTTCACGTCAAAAGGATCCGATTTGTGTTCAGGATGATGATAAACTACCACGGACTCAATTACACGAACTCGATCGCCAACTTTCATAAACTCTCTAGCGAAGACAAACGCCTATTGTATCTTTGAAAACAATCTTATCATTGTACGCGATATCAGTGATCAGTAAACAGTGATCAATTATCAGGGAAATGGGGAGAAAAAAGCTGCCTGCTGCCTGCTCAAGCAAACAAGGTCATTAAACCTAAATAAAGCTTTGGGGGATCGAGGGTGACAACATATACAATGATTGGGGTTTATCCTCAAGCAACCCTAAGCCTATGCCACGCCGTGATGACTTGCAAAAAATCCTAATCTTGGGCGCTGGCCCGATTGTCATCGGACAAGCCTGTGAATTCGACTATTCGGGAACTCAAGCCTGTAAAGCCCTACGAGAAGAAGGTTATGAGGTAATTTTAGTCAATTCTAACCCCGCCTCGATCATGACCGACCCGGAAATGGCCGATCGCACCTACATTGAACCAATTCTGCCGGAAATTGTCGAGAAAATTATCGCTAAAGAACGTCCTGATGCGATTCTACCGACTATGGGTGGTCAAACTGCCCTGAATACTGCGGTAGCTTTAGCCAAAAGCGGCGTTTTAGAAAAATATAACGTGGAACTGATCGGGGCAAAACTCCCCGCTATTGAAAAAGCCGAAGATAGGGAACTATTCAAAAAAGCAATGGAGAAAATCGGTGTTCCCGTCTGTCCTTCGGGGATTGCCAACAATTTAGAGGAGGCAAAAGCGATCGGTCATCAGATCGGTTCCTATCCTCTCATTATCCGGCCAGCCTTCACTTTAGGGGGAACCGGGGGCGGTATTGCCTATAACCAAGAAGAATTTGAACCGATGGCCCAGTATGGGCTAGATTGTTCGCCTACATCGCAAATTCTCGTCGAAAAATCTCTAATTGGCTGGAAAGAATACGAATTAGAGGTTATGCGCGATCTAGCCGATAACGTGGTGATCATCTGTTCGATCGAAAACTTTGACCCGATGGGGGTCCATACCGGCGACTCGATTACGGTTGCGCCCGCCCAAACCCTAACCGATAAAGAATACCAACGCCTCCGGGACTATTCTAAGGCAATTATTCGGGAAATTGGCGTAGAAACCGGCGGATCGAACATCCAATTCTCCGTTAATCCCACTAACGGCGACGTAATCGTGATTGAGATGAATCCCCGGGTATCCCGTTCTTCGGCCCTAGCATCAAAAGCCACGGGATTCCCGATCGCTAAATTTGCCGCTAAACTAGCAGTAGGCTACACTTTAGACGAAATTCCCAACGATATCACCAAAAAAACCCCGGCTTCCTTTGAACCGACTATCGATTATGTCGTCACCAAAATTCCTCGCTTTGCCTTCGAGAAATTCCCCGGCTCGCAACCGATTCTAACTACCCAGATGAAATCCGTCGGGGAAGCTATGGCTATCGGTCGAACTTTCCAAGAATCCTTCCAAAAAGCCCTGCGCTCCCTAGAAACGGGGCGTTTTGGCTTTGGTTGCGATAAAGTCGAAACTCTCCCCCCCCTCTCGGAAGTCCGGGCCAGTTTGCGGACACCTAACCCCGAACGAGTTTATAGTATCTATCATGCTTTTAAATTGGGCATGAATGGGGAGGAAATCCACGAACTAACCGGGATTGATCCCTGGTTCCTCGATAAATTGGCCGATTTGATGGAAACTGAGAAGTTCCTCAAACGAACTCCCCTGAAAAGTCTCGGCAAAGAGGATCTATTCGCTATTAAACAACAGGGTTTTAGCGATCGCCAAATAGCCTTCGCCACCAACAGCAGCGAGGACGAAGTAAGAAGTTATCGCAAGGGTTTAGGTATTGTTCCCGTTTATAAAATGGTGGACACCTGCGCGGCGGAATTTGAAGCCCTAACACCCTACTATTATTCCACCTACGAACGGGTAGAATCGGAAGTTTTACCCTCCGATAAACGCAAAGTGATGATCCTTGGTGGTGGTCCTAATCGCATCGGTCAGGGGATAGAATTTGACTACTGTTGTTGTCATGCCGCTTTTTCCCTCAGTCAAGCCGGTTTTGAGACGATTATGGTCAACTCTAACCCGGAAACTGTCTCCACCGATTACGATACCAGCGATCGCCTTTACTTTGAACCCCTGACTAAAGAGGATGTCTTAAATATCATCGAAGCGGAACAACCAGAGGGTTTAATTATTCAATTCGGTGGGCAAACTCCCTTAAAACTGGCGGTTCCCCTGCAAAAATATTTAGAATCGCCTAATTGTCCCGTAAATACCAAAATTTGGGGAACTTCACCCGATTCGATCGATGCCGCCGAAGATCGGGAACGGTTTGAAAAAATCCTCCGAGAATTAGATATCCGACAACCCCCCAACGGTATTGCCCGCAATTTCCAAGAATCCCAAGCCGTGGCTAAACGCATCGGTTATCCCGTGGTAGTACGTCCGTCCTATGTTTTAGGCGGTCGGGCGATGGAAATCGTCTATTCCGATAGCGAATTGGAACGCTATATGAAGTATGCGGTACAGATAGAACCGGATCACCCGATTTTAATCGATAAATTCCTCGAAAATGCCATCGAAGTGGATGTGGATGCCCTCTCAGATGCCACGGGAACAGTAGTTATCGGGGGATTAATGGAACATATCGAACAAGCGGGCGTACATTCGGGCGATTCTGCCTGTTCTATCCCCCATACGTCCCTGAGTGCCTCGGTTTTAACCACAATTCGACAATGGACGGTGGAACTAGCGAAAGCTTTAAAAGTAATCGGTTTGATGAATATCCAGTATGCGGTACAGGGGGAGACAGTTTATATCTTAGAAGCGAATCCCCGCGCTAGTCGTACTGTTCCCTACGTTTCCAAAGCAACGGGAGTTCCTCTGGCAAAAGTTGCCTCCCTCGTCATGTCGGGCAAAACCCTAGCAGAATTGGGTATCATCAGCGAAGCAATTCCCCGTCATATTGCCGTGAAAGAAGCGGTTTTACCCTTCCAGAAGTTCCCCGGTGCTGATACTCTCCTGGGACCAGAAATGCGTTCTACAGGGGAAGTAATGGGGATTGACAGCGATTTTGGCAAAGCTTTCGCTAAAGCGGAAATGGCCGCCGGCGTGATTTTAGCCACCAGTGGGACGGTTTTTGTCTCGATGAACAATCGCGATAAAACCCCCATGGTCCCCGTGGTTAAGGATCTGCAATCCCTCGGTTTTCGCGTCGTCGCCACTTCGGGAACTCGTGAAGTTTTGTTAGAAAACGGTTGCGAAAATATCGATTTAGTGCTAAAGATTCACGAAGGTCGTCCCCACGTTATCGATTGGATCAAAAATGACTGGATTCAGTTTATTGTCAATACTCCCAGTGGTGAAGAATCCCAAAATGATGGCCGACAAATTCGCCGCACTGCCCTCGATTATAAGTTACCCATTATCACCACTATCGCCGGGGCAAAAGCGACAGTAGCGGCCTTAAAATCCCTGCAATCCCAACCTTTAGAGGTGAAAGCTTTACAGGATTATCTCGCCTAATTTCAGTTATCAGTTATCAGTTATCAGTTAGAAAGGGTATATAGGGGTTTAGGGATTTAGGGATATAGGGGTTTAGGGATATAGGGGTTTAGCGAAATTTCAGCCAAATGCCCCACTACCCCTACACCCCACACCCCATCTCCCCACTACCCCACTACCCCATCACCCCACTTCCCAATTCATAATTCATAATTCATAATTCATAATTCCTATGACCGATACTCTCACCGACTATAAAAACCTGATTAGTGAACTGATTAACCGTTATAAAAACCGCGTCGATTTTCTGACAATTCGTCTAGAAGAAGCGCGGGGGACTAATATTCTACTGCGTTCCGAACGAGTGGAAACCCTCAGCGAAGGTATTGCTATCGGTGGTCAGGTACGCGCTTGTTATAAAGGAGGTTGGGGATTTGCCAGCTTTAATCAATTATCCAGTTTACAGGAACGATTAGAAGATGCGATCGCTGCTGCCCGTTTAATTGGGGAAGAAGAAACCCTAATTGCTCCGGTAGAACCTGTAATTATCTCCTGTGAATTGCCTTTAACGGGAACAGACCCGCGTTTAGTGCCATTAGCCGATAAAAAAGCCCTCTGCGATCGCTATAATAACTTACTGCGTCAACATCATCCCAGTATTGCCACCACTTCCGTCCGTTACAGCGATAGCAGTCAACATATTCTTTTAGGCACTTCTGACGGGACTTTAATCGAACAAAAATGGTCGGACTTAGAAATGCGTTTTTCGGCCACCGCTAGGGATGGCGACAGCGTACAAACAGGCCGGGAAACCACGGGATCCCGAAAAGCTTTCGAGGATCTGGTCAATTTAGAAGAACAGGTGCAGGGGTCGGCTAAACGGGCCCTACAAGCCCTAGTTTTGCCCCCTGTCAAGGGCGATACCTACACCGTCGTCATCGATCCCATTTTAACCGGTCTGTTCGTCCATGAGGCTTTTGGCCACCTTTCCGAGGCAGATATGTTATACGAAAATCCCGACCTTTTGGAAGTGATGAGTATGGGCAAACGTTTCGGACCGGATAACCTGCAAATCTTTGACGGGGCCTATCCGGAAGGTCATCGGGGCAGTTATTTTTATGACGATGAGGGAACCCCCGCAACGACGACTCAGTTAATTAAAGATGGGGTTTTGGTGGGAAGACTGCATTCGCGGGAAACGGCGGGCAAATTAGGCGAAAAACCGACCGGTAACGCTCGTTGTCTCAATTATCATTATCCGCCCATTGTCCGCATGACCAACACTTGGATTGAACGGGGAACCACTCCCGTTAAAGAGTTATTTTCGGGGATAAAAACGGGAGTTTATGCCCAAAATTGGCAGGGAGGCATGACTAACGGCGAAATGTTCACTTTTAGCGCCGGGGAAGCTTGGATGATTCGCGACGGAGAAATTGCTGAACCGGTTAAAGATGTGACTCTCTCTGGTAATGTCTTTAAAACCCTAGCCAATATTGAGGCAATTGGGGATGATTTCTACTGGGACGAGTCGGGAGGCTGCGGAAAAGGGGGTCAAAGTGGTTTACCCGTCGGCTGCGGTGGCCCCAGTCTCCGTATCCGCGATGTGGTGGTGGGGGGAGAAGCAGATATTTAGTGAACAGTCAACAGTAAACAGTAAACAGCTTCTGAGGGCAAGAGGCTCCAAGAAAGAATCTGGCAATTCTCCTACCTAAAAAGAAGGTTAGAAACTAAGTACATCAAAACCTTTAGCTTAACAAATTAGGGGGGGCATCTCAATTTTTGGGCGCACGCAGTTCGATAAACTCATTGTAGGGGCGAATTGCCTTCGCCCTGACAGCCGCAGTCTATCTCATCTTCTCGTCACTGTCTTCAATTTCTTGCTCATCTTGATTGATTTCTTCTTTAAATCCCCGTAAAGTTTTTCCCAAAGCTGCCCCAAATTCGGGTATTTTTTTCGGCCCAAATATCAGGAGAACAACTACAGCAATAATGACTATTTCTGGCCAACCTAATCCAAACATAATCTTGAAAGTAAAAAGTAAAAAAAGAGAAAGGAGTCAGAATTCAGGAGTCGGAAACTTAACGGTGATAACTGATAACTGATAACTGACTCTATGCTGCCACTTCAGCGCGTTTGTAAGCTTCGTCGAGGACTTCTGAGAGAGTCGGATGGGTGTGGATGCGGAAAGCGAGTTCATGGACGGATTTACGTTCAGCGATCGCATTGGCCGCTTCTTGAATTAAATCCGATGCGTGGATACCGATAATATGAACACCGAGTAATTCCCCCGTATCCTGACGATAAACGACTTTAGCGATGCCTTCCGTTTCTCCTTCCGCTAAAGCTTTAGAATTTCCCTTAAAATAGGTCTTGACAGAAGCAACCTTATACCCTTCTTCCTGTGCCAAAGCTTCTGCTTGCGGTTCCGTTAAACCCACATAACTAATTTCGGGGTGGGTAAAAGCGGCGGCGGGAATACTGCGATAATCGATGGTTTTTGGGCGATTACAGATATTTTCAATGGCTATTACCCCTTGACCCGAAGCAGCGTGAGCTAACATCATTTTACCCGTAGCGTCGCCCACGGCCCAGAGATGGGGAATCGGTTCACCGTCCTGAATTACCTGCATTTTGTCATTAACCGCAATAAAACCGCGTTTATCCAGTTCTACCCCGACAAATTCCAATCCGAGATTCTTTGTCGCAGGGATTCTCCCTGTAGCGACTAAACAAGCATCTACTTCTAAAATTTCGATCGCTTCTTTGCTTTTTGCGTCCACCAGTTCAATGGCCACAGGATTCCCCGGTTTAATACTTTTTGCCAAAACTCCCACATAAGTCTCGATATCTCTAGGTTTAATCAGAACTCTTTCGGCGATTTTCGAGATTTCTGGGTCAAATCCAGGCATGAGACTATCTAAAGCTTCGATCATCGTCACTTCACAACCCAAAGCGGTGTATATATCCGAAAATTCCAGACCGATATAACCACTACCGATAATTGCGATCCACTTGGGTAAAGTTTCTAATCTAACGGCCTCATCACTGGTAAAAACCGTTTTATGATCGATCTCGATCCCCGGTGGGACAAAGGGAACCGACCCCGGACAGAGCATAATATCCTTAGCGGTGTAGATTTTTTCGCCACTATCCCCGATGACGCTAACTTTTTGCGGGCCGGCGATTTTTCCCCAACCGTGGATAGTATCAACCTTGAGACGTTTAAGACTATTAGTGAGATCGCCTCTAATTTTACTGACAAGGTTGTTAGCATGATCGGCAATTGTCGGACGGTCAAAATTAACGCCACCGATGGCAATACCTAGACTTTTCAGATGGTCACTATCGGCCAATTCGCGCACTCGTCCCGAGGCTGCCAGTAAAGCTTTAGAAGGAATACAACCGCGATTAACACAGGTTCCTCCCATATCTTTGGCTTCGATAATAGCTGTTTTTAGCCCACATTTGACTGCGTGTAGGGCTGCCCCGTGGCCACCAACTCCAGCACCGATAATAATTAAATCGTAGTCGAATTCACTCATAGTCTCTCTGACTCTCAAAGTTAGCATTATCTCATTTTACGATCCACTGCGATCAAGCTGTGCTATCCTGGGCAAAAACTGGAGCCGGTTTTTAGCCATCAGGCTCTTGTGCATTGAAACTGGGTATTGGCAATTTTAGGACAAGTCGTTACTAGACCTCTGGTAAAAATCAAAAATTGTTGTTGGGGTTAGGAGCCTGTCGTCGGTCGTCAGGAGAATTTTAAATGCTCTATTCACAGATTTTAGGTGATTTAGTCCTTATTTTTGCGGTTTTTGAATCCTCAAAAATTAATTAGGGTTTGCTGAATCAAAATATGAATACTAAGTAGTCGGACATAAATTCTGTTGTCTATCTTAAGAAATGTAAATTGCCGCAATTCTTACTGACGACCGACTCCTGACGACCGGCTACTGACTCCTTACCCTACAGTTAACTTTACTTTTGTCCAACTACTTAATCGTGCATCGTATCCATAAGTTAGTCTAGTCCTAGGTTGGAAAAATTAAACCTGCTGTCAACACTTTGCCGGATGAGGGGAACATCTTTCTCTTACCATAATTTAGGCTCGAAACCAGAATCATTAATGATTTCTACCGTTTCTCCCGATGGTTTAATCACAAATAAACCTTGTTTATAGGCATAACGATCTACTCCTTCATCTATTTCTATTCCTGCCACTGCACCATAAGCTTGATAGTTTTTATAATGGGGAAATGCTTGTTTAAATCGACTTAATTTTTCTAAAAATTCATTGACATCATCTTTCGATAAACGAGACTTACATTCTACTAAAACTACCTCGGTTTCATCGACG
Source organism: Microcystis sp. (assembly GCF_048564745.1). Lineage (NCBI taxonomy): Bacteria > Bacillati > Cyanobacteriota > Cyanophyceae > Chroococcales > Microcystaceae > Microcystis > Microcystis sp. Next base: position 8,509 of record NZ_JBLZRT010000154.1, on the reverse strand, counting down.
GCTAAAACGTCAATCTCCATGGCTATTCCTTGCCGTTTTACCCTGGCACGACTATAGGTTTCTTTAACATCGATACCTTTGCCACGAAATAGGCTAATAACAGCAGGTTCGACTAATTCCTCGACAAATCTTCCCCAGCGAGTGGTTAAACTATCCACAGCACGACTGGTATTGGCCACTGTTTTCTCTAGATCGGCCAAACGGCGATCGGCTTCGTCCTTGGCTTCAGCGGCCCGGCGATCGTATTCAGCGGCCCGGCGATCGGCTTCGGCAGCCCGGCGATCGGCTTCGTCCTTGGCTTCGGCGGCCCGGCGATCGTATTCTTGGCGTGATTGTTCAAACTTTTCGTTAGTTTTCTCAAAAAGTTTATAGATATCTTCGATGGTAATCGGTTGAGACATGGTTATTTGTTTTAATCTTTCTTATTTTACTATAATTGTACTAGCAAAGTGCAAGTCATTTTAGGGACGGGTGTTAATTGAGCAAGTCAATAGTTATACTAAATCCGTTGAGTAACGCACAGAAAACGGGTTTCTCGGAGAAACCCGTTTTCTACTCATGCAAAAGGCAAAACGGAGAATAAATAATCAGTTTTTAATAACTGGATTTAGTATGAGGACGATATAGCGGGGACGGGAACCACAGTTTCTTCGTTGATCATGGTTTCTAACTGTTCAGCCTGGGATTTGGCTCAATAAATTGATAATTGTAAATAATTGTTACAAATACTTGACTTAAGATATTTCTATGGTGACAGAAAAACAGATCAAAGAAAAAGCGCTAGAGTTGGGCTTCCATGGGGTCGGTATTGCCTCTGTGGACAGCCAAGACTCGGCGGTATCCCATCTAAAAAGCTGGTTAGAGCGCGGTTATCACGCTGATATGGATTGGATGACTAACCCGAAACGACAGGATATCAAAACTCTTTGGCCGGAAGTGCGATCGCTAATTTGTCTCGCCCTTAACTACTACACCCCCCAGCAACACAGTCAAGAACAAAACCATGGCAAAATTTCCCGTTATGCTTGGGGAAGGGATTATCACAAAGTATTAAGTAAAAAATTAAAAGCCCTCAGTCAATGGTTAGAAAGTCAGGGGGAGCAAATTCAAACCCGTTACTATGTGGACACTGGACCGGTACAGGATAAAGTTTGGGCGCAAAGAGCAGGAATCGGCTGGATTGCCAAGAATGGTAACTTAATTACCCGTAATTACGGCAGTTGGGTCTTTTTAGGGGAAATATTAACTAATTTACCTTTAGAACCGGATCGACCCCATAGCGCCCATTGTGGCACCTGTAGCCGTTGTTTAAGCGCCTGTCCCACCCAAGCAATAGTTAGTCCCTCTGTGGTGGATGCTAATCGCTGTATTGCCTACCATACCATTGAAAATCGTTCTGTAACTTTGCCTACAGAAATTGCCAAGAATTTACAGGGTTGGGTCGCTGGCTGCGATATCTGTCAAGATGTCTGTCCTTGGAATCAACGTTTTGCCCAAGTTACCGACGTGGAGGATTTTCAACCTCGTCCGGAAAACCTTTCGCCAAGGTTGGATGAATTAGCTAATCTAACTATAGAGGAGTGGGATCGTCGTTTCATCTCGTCAGCCCTACGTCGAATTAAACCCCAGCAGTGGCGACGTAATGCCCAGGCTAATTTAGCTCATTCCCCGAACCCCGCACAAGATGACAATTAAAGTAGTCGTGTTCGATTTTGATGGTACTATCGCCGATACCCACGATACTTTCGTGGAGATTGTCAATCGTTTGGCTAAAAATTTTGGTTATCAACCCGTCAACGAGGAAGATTTGGCCAGACTAAAAAACCTTAGTTCCCAAGAAATTATTAAACAATCCCAAGTTTCCCGCGTTAAAATCCCTTTTTTACTCTATCGAGTTAAACGGGAATTAAATAAACAAATTGAATGTCTGAAACCCTTCCATGGCTGGGATAACTGCCTCCTTACCCTTAAAGAAAGAGGCTATAGATTAGGAATAATAACTTCTAATACCAAAGAAAATGTCACCATATTTTTAGCAAATAATCAACTCTTAAATTTATTTGATTTTATCTGTTCGGGAACGCCTTTATTCGGCAAACACAAAATTCTTGATCGCCTGATCCGACAAAATAAATTCTGTCCCGATGAAATGATTTATGTCGGCGATGAAACCAGAGATATTACTGCTGCCAAAAAAAGTCAAGTGCAAGTGGTGGCCGTCGCTTGGGGCTTTAATTCCCCTCAAATTCTCACTCAATTTAACCCCGATCATCTCATTCATCATCCCCTAGAATTATTGGATATTTTAGATAGGTCTAGCTGAAAAAGTTTTTTCTGGGGACAAGGAAAGGCAGTTTGGGCATTTGTACTAAAATACCCAATACTCAGTTTAAATATAGACTTCGATTGATGGGGGCAGAGAGACTCGAACTCTCACGAGCTTATAAGGCTCAACGGATTTTAAGTCCGTAGCGTCTACCATTCCGCCACGCCCCCGTTATTTGACCGACAATTTTTTATCATATCACAAATAATTTAATTAGCAAGAGTATTTTCAGTAAATTATTTTAGCCCGCCAATTCGATCGCCACAAAGGGGGAAAGACAAGGTAAAATAATCAGCAGGTGAATTGCCGTTCACCGACAGCCATTGATAAAAATAAATCCTTATGCAATCAATTCTGACGCAAGAAACCATTATCATCGCCCTGATCTACCTATCTCTCAGTGTCTTGTATTTGCTCGTAATTCCCGCCGTTATCTACTACTACCTCAATACGCGCTGGTATGTGGCTTCTTCTTGGGAAAGAGGGTTTATGTACTTTCTGATGAGCTTTTTCTTCCCCGGGATGCTGTTGTTAAGTCCTTTCCTTAACTTCCGTCCCCAACGTCGTACCCTAAAAGCTTAAGTTATTAACCCAAAAAACCCATGAGACGCATTGATGTCATCGGGATCGGTATAGGGATGTTTGCTATGGGCGGCATCCTCTACATTGTCCTGCAAAAAACCGGTTTAGATAGTGCTTCGGCGGGAATTTGGAGTCAAGCGGTGTTGGTAGGTGGTGTCATCGGTTGGATTTTTACCTATCTGTTTCGAGTTGCCACCGATAATATGACCTACGGCAAACAGCGCAAGGATTACGAAGATGCCGTCTTTAAAAAACGCCTGGAAGCGATGACTCCCGAAGAAATCGCCCAAATGCAGCGGGAGATTGAAGAAGAAAAAACTAAATAGACGGATGAAACCCGATAAAATCATCATCGGTTGGCGAGAATGGCTGGATTTACCTGATTTAGGCATTACCAAAATAAAGGCCAAGATTGATACAGGCGCTCGCTCCTCGGCCCTACACGCTTTTGATCTGCATCCTTTTCGAGATGGCGATCGCAATTGGCTGCGCTTTCAAGTTCATCCCTACCAAAAAGATAGTCACCACACTGTCACCACCACCGCAGAAATCCTCGAATGGCGACAGGTAAAAAATTCTGGGGGTCAAAGTCAACTACGTCCTGTTATTAGAACAAGTGTATTGCTCGGCGGTCGTCAATGGGCGATCGAATTAACCTTGACTAATCGCGATGTCATGGGTTTTCGGATGTTATTAGGACGAGAGGCCCTGAAAAAAGGCTTTCTTGTCCATCCGAATAGGTCTTTTTTACTGAGTTAAGTTATATTTAAAGCCGTCAGTTTTGAATCAGTTATCAGTTATCAATTATCAGTTATCAGATGTGAGTTTTTATTTCACTGTTTACTGTTTACTGATCACTGAAAAGGCTTTTCTGGGAAGTGGGGAATTAGGGAAGTAGGGAGTGGGTTTTTAAAGTTCGATTGGCAGTTAATCGCACTATTAAAAACAGATTTGGTATTATTATCTAAATTCTTGGCTGTATAATTGTGATGACTGCCCCCGCTTTTTATCTGAACTATGCCCATTCCCGATTTTCAATCGATTATGTTGCCCCTATTAAAAATACTTGCAGATGGCAAAGTTTATAAATATCGAGAAATTTTTGAAGCCTTGGTCAGAGAGTTTCAAGTCACGGAAGCGGAAAGAAAAGAAATGCTTCCCAGTGGACAACAAGAAATTTTTGCTAATCGAGTCGGTTGGGCAAAAACCTATTTAAAGAAAGCGGGATTAATTGACTCACCCCAAAGGGCAACTTTTGTAATTTCTGAGAAAGGAAAAGAAATCTTATCTCAAAATCCTGCTCGAATTGATACCAAATTTCTCAGACAGTTTCCCGAATTTCAAGAATTTACTAGAGTTAAAAAACAAGATGACAATATTTCCGTTGACGATCATCGTAAATCAAACGAAGAAGAACAAACACCAGATGAATTACTAGAAAAATTCTATCAAGAAATTCGTCAAGCATTAGCAACAGACTTACTTTTTATTCTGCGAAAATTATCCCCAGATGCTTTTGAAAAATTAGTAGTAGAATTACTGGTAAAAATGGGTTATGGTGGCTCGATTAGAGATGCCAGTAAAGCGGTAGGTAAGAGCGGTGATCAAGGGATTGATGGAATAATAAAAGAAGATAGACTCGGTTTAGATATAATCTATATTCAGGCCAAAAGATGGGCTGATAATAATGCCGTTGGTCGTCCAGAAATCCAGAAATTTGTCGGGGCATTAGCGGGACAAGGAGCCAAAAAAGGTATTTTCATCACCACTTCCTATTTTACCAAAGAGGCTTTAGAATATGCCCCTAGAAATGAGATAAAAATAGTGCTGATTGATGGGGAAGAATTAGGTCAATTGATGATTGATTATAATTTAGGTGTATCGACCCAAAAAATCTATGAAATCAAGAGAATTGATCATGATTATTTTGGGGATGAATGAGAGAGACAGGAGGACAAGGGTTACAGAAAACGGCCATGGCGTTAAAATAGATGGGAAAAATAGAGGATAAAAACTATGGACGGGATGACCTTTTTTCAGAAAAGTGCGGGACAGTGGAAATCTCAGCGCACTACCCATCATTTACCCTTTCGACGCTCAGAAACCGGCGATTCCGAGATTTATGTGGAAGCTTTAGGTGCCGATAACCCGAAAATTATCGCTATCTGTGAAATGCACGAAGTCGATCCCGCCAAGGCGGTGGGGGGTGCCTTTGTCAGTTGGGATGGTTCGATGCAGTGGGACAAAGAAAACGAAAATCATCAAGGAACCACCGTTTTTGCGCTAATTCCCGACGAAGATAATCCCCAAGCGGGTGTTCTCCTGCGGGAGCGAGGTTATGCGGAAATCATTCCCGTGGCGGGCCGTTATCACATTGATGAACAGGAAGGTTTAGTCTTAATTACAGAATACGAAACTATGACCTCGATCGAGCGTTTTTGGTTTGCCGATGCCGATTTACGTCTCCGCACTAGCACAGTTCAACGTTTTGGCGGTTTTAATACGGCCACTTTTTGTGCTGAATCCCGCAATCAGTCATCGGAGTCAGTCTCTAGTGATTCCCCCGAACCATCATCCTATTCGATTAGTGGCTGGTAAATTCAGTTATCAGTGATCAGTTATCAGTTATCAGTCATCAGCTTTTTTCTCCCCTCTCCCTGCTCCGGCGCTCCCCACTCCCCGGATGGTAAGCAAGTTTTCTTAACAATTGTAAGAATTTTTAATATTTCTTTTCTAGTTGGCACCTACTCCCTTATCATTAGGAGGAAAGTTTTTTAAGCATTTCTAAGGATACGGAGGTTTACCCTTGGCCATTCCTCTTTTAAATTACGCCCCCAAGTCCCAAAACGTGCGGGTAGCTGGTTATGATGTCGGTGGAGACGAAAAACCGAGAGTTTACACGACAGAAAATGTCCTCTCCCCTAGCGACCTGGACGATTTAATCGAAGCCGCTTACCGTCAGATTTTCTTCCATGCCTTCAAATGGGATCGGGAACCCTTCCTCGAATCCCAATTACGCAATGGACAATTATCCGTGCGGGATTTCATTCGTGGTTTACTGTTATCGAAAACCTTCTATAACAGCTTCTACGAGAAAAACAGCAACTATCGCTTTGTCGAACAGGTAGTACAAAGAGTCCTCGGTCGCGATGTCTATAGCGAAAGAGAAAAAATTGCTTGGTCGATTGTCGTTGCCACCAAAGGCATTCAAGGTTTTGTCGATCAACTTCTCAACAGTGACGAGTATCTGCAAAGCTTTGGTTATGATACCGTTCCCTACCAACGTCGTCGCACCCTAGCCAGCCGCGAAATTGGTGAACGTCCATTCAACATCACCTCGCCTCGCTACGATGGCTACTATCGTGGTATTTTGGGCTTCCCCCAAATCGTTTGGCAGAATGCTGTCCGTCGCTATGTTCCCCAAGAGCAAAAACCCAAAGCCGGCGATCCTTCCAGCTTCTTGGCTATGGCCCGGGGTCTCGGTAGCGCCAAAGGCAATCCTGTACCAAGAGTCTCCGCTATGAATATTAACATCGAGGCTTCTGTACCCCGTCGTTAATTTTTAGCTCAACCTGCCGGGGAGAGTCCCTAATTGGCAGAATGACCCCCGAACCATAATCAGGTTATTCTGTGAATTGGTGGCTCTCCCTATGGGGTGGCTCCTGAGATAATCCCCCCACCGAGGACAATCTCCCCTTCATAAATCACGGCTGCTTGGCCCGGGGTGATGCTAAATTGTGGTTCATCGAAAACCAGCTTCACTTGATTATTTTCCAGGGGAATAACATTGACGGGAACGGCCGGAGAACGATAACGGACCTGTACTTGCGCGCGGATAGGGGTGGTGGGTTCAGCAATAGAAACCCAGTTCATGCGTCCGACAAGACAATCGGTACTAACGGCACTTTCGCGATTACCGACGATAACCCGATTCATGACGGGATCCAGTTTGACCACATAGAGGGGTTCAGCGGCGGCGATGCCGATGCCTTTGCGTTGTCCGATCGTATAATGATGGATACCGCTATGTTTACCCAAAACTTTGCCCTCGAGATCGACGATATCCCCCTCACTAACGGCGATATACTTATCCAAGAACGATCGCATAGTTCCGTGAGCTTCAATTAAGCATAAATCCTGACTATCGGGTTTATCTGCTGTTTTTAAGCCGAATTCCTGGGCAATTCTGCGGGTTTCTGCCTTGGTTTGTTCTCCCAAGGGAAATAAAGTCCCACGCAGTACATCTTGAGTTAGATCATAGAGAAAATAGGATTGATCTTTATTTTTATCGACGGCGCGCAGCAGTTGATAACGGTTATTTTCAGGAGAAAAACGAATTCTAGCGTAGTGACCGGTGGCAATAGTATCCGCTTCTAAGGTTTCCTTAGCATAATGCAACATCGGCCCAAATTTTACCGCTTTATTGCACTGAGAACAGGGCAGCGGTGTGATTCCCGCTTCGTAACCAGAAACCAGATAATCAATAATTTCTTTTTGGAAAAGCTCGCGACTATCGACGATATGATGGGGAACCCCCAACTGCTCACAAATAAAGGCCGCATCTACCATCCCCTCGGAGCAGCATTGACCTTTACCCTTCATTAACCACAGGGTCAAGCCAATAACATCATAACCTTGAGCGTGTAAGGCGGCAGCGGCAACAGAGCTATCTACTCCCCCCGATAGACCGACAACAACTTTTCCCATAAATCTTGTAATGATTTTTAACCAATATACTTTCTAGACTAGCATCTCCTACTTTAAAATTTGGACATGGTGTACCCAAATTTCGTGTGAGGACAAACCAGTATGATGAGAACAAACCTACTGTTTTTCTCGGCTTTATTTTGGTTAAAAGTCGGGATAATCGCTCAAGGAACGCTACTGCTAAAAGCAGACTTATCTTTTGCCCAGAATGTTTATCCCGGTCGTCGTTTACCCCCACCACCAGCGGTGAGACAACCAACTAAACGTTCAGACAGTCCCAGTGGTGCTAATTGTTCCCAATGTTCACCCTTAAATTTACCCCCAGTTAATTCTCCATCAGTTCGCTCCCCGGTGGCGGACCCAGTTTCCGGTAATCAACCCCTGAGAGAATACGTTTTTCAAGCTCCCGCTACCGTGCGTCCTGCCGATGCTACGGTGGTTAATAATAATAATCGTCAAACTCTCAATCCACCAGCACCCACACCGCAAAATCGCGCCAATAAACCCCCTTCTCCCCCACCACAGCAGCGGGTTATTGCAACTAATCAACTCTTTCGCGTTGAAGTTCAGAGTAATAGTACAGAAGCGTTGGCAAAAATTCAAGAAATTGAACCCCTCGCATTTATCCGCGCGGGAGAAAATGTTATTCAAGTGGGGTTATTTCAGCAACAATACCAAGCTAAACAACGGGTACAAGAGTTAACTAGACAGGGTTTTAGCGCCCAGATTATTACCCTCAATAATTAGTAAAGTTGGCTCTACCGAACCTGTCATGCAAAACTATCAACAACTTATGCTTGTAAAGCTTGTACAATAGGGCTTTGAGTTTTTGTTAGATTGATATTTATCAACTTTAGAGCATTGCTGGACAGAGAGGGAGCTTGGGGAATTTTC
>NZ_JBLZRT010000153.1:0-53335 GCF_048564745.1 Microcystis sp. | reverse complement strand
GGATGATGTAATGGGTATTGGGTTCTAATTCAATCTTTTCTTCGGGACGGAAAACCATTCCATCATAACTAACTCGTAGATTTTTTATCATAATGGATTGTTGAGAAGTAATTCGATTACGGCCTACACAGTGCCTTAAGGCTAGTGTAACACACCCTCTCAACTATAACTGCCGTGCGATCGCACCCTCTTCTAGATGCCGATATTCTGCTAAAGATGGGAAAATATCAGTCCTGTAGAGTCAAGGTAGATCCTCGTGGGTGGGGAAACGGAGGGAATTTTCGGCCATGGTGACAACAGTAATCGTTTTTCCCAACCTATCGAAAAATCCGACACTATCATCCCTTTTGAGTTTTTATAGCACAAGTCGTCTTTTCAATTTTTATTCGACTTTTTTAATATATTTTAAATATTGATTTTTAAATATTCAGACAATTAGATGTAAAAAATTATTTGGGTTTATTTGTGTAAAGATATAGCGTTTCCTGTTCGCAAGAGGTACATTATCGATGTTGAAAAGCTTAATTAGCAAAGGTTTAACTGTGCCACACAGGTGTGAGAACCGCTATAGATATAATACAGGCGAAACCGCTGCCATTTTATTAAAATATTAATAAATATTGTCAATCGTTGTCGTTTTATGGTATAATTGCCATGCAAGCATTACATAGATTAGCATGAGTCAATGAAACTACCAGAGTTTGATCGTGTCATTTACGAGTACAATCCATTATTCGAGGTGGTTTGTCAATTGACCTTTCCACCTATATTAAAAATATCTCATCAAGAACCTGTTGAATTTCAAGATGAGATCAGATTTCAATATCCACTTGTTGAACGTACTCAACCACAGATACCTCCTGAAATTGCCAAGGTCGTTCAACAATTTAATTTGCCGCTACCTAACAATAGTGCCTATATTTTTAAATCAGAAGATCAAAAATGGAAGTTAGCTGTTGATAAAGATTTGATTGCGCTCACGACATCTGCATACGAAAGATACGAATATTTCAGGGAAAAACTGGAGTTCGCAGTTACAATTTTTGAAAGAATATATAAACCATCTTTTTACACAAGAGTTGGATTGAGATATCGAAATTTAATTGTACGTTCCGAACTACAATTAGAGAGTAAAAAGTGGTCAGAGCTAATCACAAGAAGAATTGCTTCAGAACTTTACGATTCTGATTTTTCTGCATCTATTCAATCGATAAACAAGAGTTTGGTTTTGAAAGTAGATAATGGACAGGTGAATTTTAATCATGGATTAGTATATGTTGAAAATACTAAAGCAAATGATGAAGAGGAAGCCTATCTATTAGATGCAGATTTTTACACAGAAAGAAAAATAGCGAGGGATGAAAATGTCTGGAACATACTCGATAGCTTCAACAAATCCGCCAGAAAGCTCTTCCGGTGCAGTATTAGCGAAACTCTCCACGACGCATTACGACCGACCAATGTCGATCCGTCCTAACAAAAGTCAAACCTCAACTGGTGATTTTCTAGTACATTTGTTAATTGATAGAAAAGCTGGTAGAACGATAACTGGAAACTATCCTAGTTTCGATCTCACGATGTCTGACTCTTCCTTATCTTTAACAACTCATTGGAGAGAATTTCCTCAAGACAAATTAATTGCACTTATTAAATGTCTGTTAATATTACAGTCTCTTCCTGAAGATGCGTTAGATGAATCGGTAACACAACTGGAAGACATTGCGAGTTTTTATTCTAATCTTAGTCCTGAGAAAATTGTACCTGTAATTCCAGCCAGTAGTATTAGAGGTAAATTGAGAGCGATACAGCCTGTACCACCTATTGTTTTAGAACCTTAATTTATTTGTACGGGTATTTTATGGCAGAACGTATCATTTATAAAAAAGCTAGTGGAGAAACAGCGTTGAGGCAGGGAGAAATACTCACCAATGTCATTCAGTATAAACCGATTGCGAGCGAAATATCTTTAAATTCTCCAGATTTTTCTTTCGATGTGCTACCACATCCTTTTGTCATCGTCGTTTCTCAAGATTGCGATTTAGATTGGGATTACAAAGCTAGGCAACCTGGTAGTTATCAATCGCATAAGTTACTAAATTCCATAATTTTTTGTCGGGTTTCCACGGCACAAGAAACAAGAACTATAGATGCAAAAAGTGGCATGAACTCAAAGGAATGGAAATTGATTGAAGATCACCGTCATGAAAGATATTATTTTTTTGAGACAATTCCTAAGGACTGTGATTTACAGGCTGAAGGTTTACCAGAGTTAACCGCCGATTTTAAGATAGTCTTTGGCTTAGACTCTGAAACAATTTATCGTCAGATAGAACTGGGAATAGCGAAACGAAGAACGATATTAAGTAGTCCTTATCTAGAACATTTTTCTAAAAGATTTTATAATTTTCATGGCAGAATTGCTTTACCTTTTCAATACCAAAGCGAAAAGGAAGGTTGAATACTAACAATTTATCAGAATAACCACAGGAATAAACAAGGGGGCTTATTCAGCCCCCATTAAACTCTAACTACCGCCAATCCTTGCCACATCGCGGGCGTTGGCTTCAAAAGCCGCATCGAGAGCAGAATCGCCGGTTAAACCAGAATCTAACGCCTCTTTAATACACTGCAACATCCGCTTATAATCCTTGGGCATTACCTTAACAAACTTGGGCAACATTTCCGACCAATTTGCTAAAACCAGTGCCGCTTTTTGACTTTGGGTGTAATCAGCATGGCGTTGAATTAACTCGCGTAAATCGTCGATTTCTTCCGCTTCTAGCGCCTCTAAAGCCACCATTTGGGTATTGCAACGAGTGGCGAAATCCCCCGACTCATCGAGGACGTAGGCGACACCACCACTCATCCCGGCGGCGAAATTGCGACCGGTGGGCCCTAAAACAACGACTTTACCCCCAGTCATATACTCGCAAGCATGGTCGCCAACAGCCTCAACCACCGTAGTCACCCCAGAGTTACGCACCCCAAAACGTTCCCCAGCAACCCCAGAAATATACACCTCACCACTGGTCGCGCCGTATAAAGCCACATTACCGATGATAATATTCTCCTCGGCCACAAAAGTGGAACCTTTGGGCGGATAAACGATGATTTTGCCACCGCTTAAACCCTTACCCACATAATCATTGGCATCCCCTTCTAACTCCAGTGTCACCCCTTTGGGAACAAAAGCACCGAAACTCTGCCCCGCGCTGCCCTGAAAATGGAGATGTACGGTATCTTCCGGTAAACCCTCCCAGTGACGTTTAGTGATTTCGTTGCCTAAAATCGTCCCCACCACGCGGTTAATATTTTTAATCGGTAGTGTCGCCTTGACTTTTTCGCCTTTTTCAATGGCATCCTTGCATAAATCCAGTAAAACGGTTATATCCAAGCACTTATCTAAACCGTGGTCCTGGGGAATCTGGCAATAGCGTCCTACCTCTGCATCTACCTCCGGTTGATAGAGAATTGGAGTTAGGTCAATTCCTTTCGCTTTCCAATGTTCTACAGCCTGTTTCGGCTCTAATACATCAGTTCGCCCCACCATTTCATTTAAGGTGCGGAATCCCAATTCGGCCATAATTTCCCGCACTTCCTGGGCGATAAATTTCATGAAATTCACCGTATATTCGGGATCTCCGATGAAATTCTTCCGTAATAACGGATCCTGGGTCGCTACCCCCGCCGGACAGGTATTAAGATGACAAACCCGCATCATAATACATCCTAACGTTACCAGTGGCGCGGTGGAAAAACCGAATTCTTCGGCCCCCAATAGGGTTGCCACCACCACATCGCGCCCAGTTTTCATCTGGCCATCGGTTTCCACCGCAATGCGACTGCGAAGATTATTTAACACCAATGTTTGATGGGTTTCTGCTAGTCCCAACTCCCAGGGTAAACCCGCGTGTTTAATCGAGGTTTGGGGTGAGGCACCGGTCCCACCATCGAAACCAGAGATTAAAACCACGTCAGCGTGAGCTTTAGCGACTCCGGCGGCGATTGTGCCAACTCCCACCTCAGAAACCAGTTTTACGCTCACTCTGGCCGCACGATTGGCATTTTTTAGGTCATGAATCAACTCCGCGAGGTCTTCAATCGAGTAGATATCGTGGTGGGGTGGGGGAGAAATTAAACCAACTCCGGGGGTGGAGTGACGGACTTTGGCAATCCAAGGATAGACTTTTTTACCCGGTAATTGACCGCCTTCCCCCGGTTTTGCCCCCTGGGCCATTTTTATCTGCAATTCTCGCGCTTGGGAGAGGTAAAGACTGGTGACACCAAAACGGCCGGAAGCCACCTGTTTAATGGCACTATTTTTCGAGTCTCCCCGTTCATTTGTCCAAGTGTAGCGCTCGGAATCTTCCCCCCCTTCCCCGGTGTTCGACTTGCCACCGATACGATTCATGGCAATAGCGAGGGATTCGTGGGCCTCTTTGGAAATGGAACCGTAACTCATGGCCCCGGTTTTAAAGCGTTTCATAATCGCTTCAATCGGTTCCACTTCTTCGATGGGGATACTTTCCCGGTTTTTAAAGGTTAATAGTCCCCGCAGGGTGAAGAATTTTTGATTTTGTTGGTTGACCAGTTGGGAATATTTCTTAAAGAGGTCGTATTTGCCCAATTTTACCGCTTGTTGCAGGGTATGAATGGTTTCTGGGCTAAAAAGATGGGCTTCCCCGTCCTTACGCCATTGATATTCACCGCCAATATCGAGGGTATGCACATTCACGTCCCGGTCGGGGAAAGCGTGGCCATGTCTGAGTAGGGATTCTTTGGCAATAATTGCTAAATCGGCCCCTTCAATGCGGGAAGCTGTCCAAGTAAAATAGCGATCGACTACCGATCGATTTAAGCCGATAGCCTCGAATATTTGCGCCCCACGGTAGCTTTGCAGGGTAGAAATGCCAATTTTAGAGGCCACTTTAATTACGCCCTTGGTGGCGGCTTTTATGTAGTTTTTACAGGCACTCTGGTGGTCAACTCCTACCAATAAACCTTCCTCGATCATACTGCCGAGGGTGGCAAAGGCTAGATAGGGATTAATCGCACCGCAACCATAACCGAGGAGAAGGGCGTAGTGATGCACTTCCCGGGGTTCGCCGGATTCCAAGACAAGACCGACTCTGGTACGGGTTCCCTGCCGGATGAGGTGGTGGTGTAAACCGGCAACCGCCAGCAGTGAGGGAATCGGGGCGTGATTTTTATCGATACCTCGATCGCTTAAAATAATAATGCTTGCGCCCGCTAAAATTGCCTCGTCCACCTCTTGACAAATTGCCTCAATTGTGCTACGCATCCCCTCGACTCCCGAAGTGGGATCGAAGAGAATGGGAATAGTCACGGTTTTAAATTCGCTATTGCCCTGTAAACGCGCTAATTGGGCGTTGGTGAGGATGGGAGAGTTAAGTTTAATCAGGTGACAGCTTTCCGGCTGCGGATCCAAGAGATTTCTCTCCGCGCCGATAGTGGTGATGGGAGAGGTGATAATTTCTTCGCGAATCGAGTCAATCGGGGGGTTAGTGACTTGGGCGAATAACTGCTGAAAGTAATCATAAAGCAGTTTTGGCCGATCGGACAGGACGGCTAGGGGTGTATCGGAACCCATGGAACCCACTGCTTCCACTCCATCCCGGCCCATGGGGGCTAATAAAAGACGTAATTCCTCAAAAGTGTAACCGAAAGCGGTTTGCTGTTGAATTAGGGAAACAGCAGTTTCCGGTGGGGCAGTTTCCACCGCAGGTAAATCGTCTAAATTGACTAAATTTTCGTTTAACCACTGACGATAGGGATGAGCTTTGGCAATAGCTTCTTTTATCTCCTCATCGGCCACGATGCGACCTTCTTTCATATCCACAAGGAACATCCGGCCGGGTTGCAGACGACCTTTAAAAGCGACGCGTTCCGGTTCAATGGGTAAAACTCCCGCTTCCGATGCCATGATTACTAGGTCATCTTTGGTGACGTAGTAACGGGAAGGACGTAAACCATTGCGGTCTAACACTGCTCCCATCATCGTACCATCGGTAAAAGCGATCGAGGCCGGACCATCCCAGGGTTCCATCAAACAGGAATGGTATTCATAAAAAGCTTTTTTCTCATCACTCATCGATTCGTGGGCCGCCCAGGGTTCAGGAATCATCATCATGACAGCGTGAGGAAGAGAACGCCCCGATAAAACCATTAATTCTAGGGCATTATCAAAAATTAAGGAGTCACTACCCTCGATATTAATAACCGGCTGGATTCTTTTGATGTCTTCCCCGAATAAGGGTGAGGCAAACATCGACTGACGGGCGTGCATCCAGTTAATATTACCTCGCAGGGTATTAATTTCGCCATTGTGGGCAATATAACGGTAAGGGTGGGCGCGTTCCCAACTGGGGAAGGTATTGGTACTAAAACGAGAATGGACTAATCCTAAAGCACTTTGAAAGTCGGGGTCGTGTAAATCGGGAAAATAGTCACCCACCTGTACCGGCATTAATTGCCCTTTATAGACAATGGTACGACTAGAAATACTGCAAGGATACCAGTAACGATTAAAGGATTGACGACTGAGGTGGGAACGCTTGCGAATAACGTATAATTTGCGTTCAAAAGCCAGATCATCGCTTAAATGGGCATCGCGTTCGATGAAAACCTGTTCGATAAAAGGTTCGGTAGATTTGGCCGAATTGCCCAAACTAGAGTTATCCGTGGGAACATCACGCCAACCGAGAACTTTTAACCCCTCTTCGGCGGCGATTTTCTCGAATTCCTGGCGACTTTTCCCGCGAATTTCGGCATCAGGGGCCGTGTAGAGCATTCCTACCCCGTATTGTCCCGCTGCCGGCAAGGTAAAACCTAGATTACTGGTCACTTTCCGGAAAAATAGGTCGGGGATTTGGCATAAAATACCCGCCCCATCTCCGGTATTTTTTTCCGCACCGCACGCGCCACGGTGATCGAGGTTTAGTAAAATTGTTAAGGCCTGTTCAACAATATCGTGGGACTTTTTCCCCGTTTTATGAACGATAAAACCGACACCACAAGCATCATGTTCAAATCGGGGATCGTATAGTCCTTGTTTCCGTGGAGTTTGATTGTTATTCATTTTGTCTAATAGCCTAGCAGTCTGGAAGGGAATGGCCTAGAGGGTGAGCCAGAGTAGCGATTCTAGGTATATCAATTCTGTATCCAGACTGGACCTTCGGTCTTATATCTTAAGGAAATGTTTCGATGTGACAAGGGTTCCTCTCGCTGCTTTACCCCCTGATCGAGATCGCTTTTCCGATACAAGTTCGATCGCTCCTATAATCGAAGAAATACTCGATCGCTATCTCGATCCCGTTCGATTGATTCTTTCTGCTCTTTCTCGCCATTTTTTTGAATTTTCTGTAATTACCTCGCACATCGATCGGGCTTTTTCCGCCGCATCCCGTGCCATTTCCAGAATTTCCTCTAGTTCCCGTTCATTTAGTCCTGTTTCTTTTTCTTCCATCACCGTAAGCCCTCCAAGCGATTTTTAACCTGATCAAAAATGTCGGGGTGAAGACCGAGCGGAGCAGTTTGATTGGGAAATTTCGATAATTACAAGAAGTCGTGACGTATTTTCCCGAGTACCCGCTTCAAAATCGCCAGATCCTCCCTACAAATCCGATAAATTTCCTCTGGATCGATGTCAAAATAATCGTGGGCGAGAATATTTCTGATTCCCTTAATCTCCGACCAGGGAATTTCCGGATAGCGATTCGCTAAACTCTCTGCCATTAGCCGATCGAGTCTTCTAATATTTTCACTAATCGCAATCAACATCATACTAATGCCATCCAATCGATCGAGTCCATCATCATCGGCGATGAAATCATCGGCTTTTTGAATCCGGGTAAATCGCCGCTCGATCCGGCGGATCGCCTCTTCAAGCTCTAGTAATAACTCGAATAGAAGCGATCGATCACACATAGATGGCCTCTCGATCGATCCGTGCCTTGAGGTAAGGATTCAGAGAATCCCGATAGCGGATCACGTCCACTTCCCGTCCGAATAGGTTCTCTAGTTCGGCTTTTAGTCTGACTCTTTTAAGCAGATTGGGGGGCATATATACCACTATATCTATATCGCTCGTCGGTCGGGCTTCCTCTCTGGCTACCGAGCCGAAAATGCCGATTCGATTGATCGCGTATCGTTCCTCCAGTTCGGGTTTCAGGGTTCGTAAATGTTCCAATATCTCGTTGGCAGTGATTTTATCTACCATCTAATTTACTCCCTTTAGTTAATCGTGCGATCGATCTCTCGATGCTAATAAAAGACTAAAACGGGCTGCCACAATCGCACAACCCGTTCCCAATCAATTTAATTTTTAGTCGGTCAAAATTACCCTTCTAGTTTCCGGCCTTTGCACAATAAACCCACCCCGGCAACGGAGAGTAAACCGAGAACCGTCGCTGGTTCGGGAACGGTGGTAGGAGCGGCGGGAGAGTAGGTTAGGGTTGTACTATTGACATCGACGACACCACTGAATCCATCTCCTGCTCCCGCGACAGAGAATAAATTCCCGACGGAGCCAGGTAAAAAATTCAGAGTCAAAGCTGCGGTCAGATCCTGAGCGGCAAATGAACTCGCGGTAATCACCCCGCCACTGACCGTAAAACTATTAGCCGCTACACCAATAAAATTCGCCAGAACATCAAAGGGGAGTGTGTAGCCCAGAGCGGCGGGAGCGGAAGTCACGATCAGCGAAGTGGCGGCATTTGTCCCGTCTCCGTCTGGTAGGGTGAGCGTCCCCTGTACGGTTCCGGAGACTAGACCGGTTACGTTACTGAAGGAGAAGTTAAAAGTGGCGGCACTGGCAACCGGTGCGAGGGTGGCGGTGGCTACCGTGGCGAGGGCGACGGTTAGGGGTTTGTTGAAGGATTTTTTCAGGGACATATTCTGACTTGAATTTGTTTAAAATCTAGCCAAATGTTACCCACCCCCCCCCCGATTTTGTCAAGGTTTTTGTAATTTATATTTATTATGCTTTATCTAGCTATTGATTACTCGATTGGGGATTGAGGGCGATCTCCCAAGAGAGCGGCGAAGTGGTGCGCTTTTCTGGGGTGCGGGGGGCGATCGGTAAAATTGACATACACTATAATTATCAGAGCGATCGATGTTTAAGTAGGTAGGCGTTAAAAATTATCAGATGCCCCCCTTATTAAGGGGGATCCCCCCGCCTATCGGCACCCCCCTTATCAAGGGGGGCAGGGGGGATCGAACCTAAAATCCATTTTTAATTTAATTATAACCAGCTACTTATCTAAGTTAAAAACAACAATAAAACTAGCGATCGATGGGCGTGATCAGTAAAGTCAAATTACGAGAGTTTTGGGAGCGCCACTCGGACGCAGAAGACGCTCTTAGGGATTGGTATAACTTCGCTAGTAAGGCTAACTGGAAAAATTTAGTAGAGGTTCAAGGTCGCTACCCGAAAGCGGAGGCGGTGGGAAATTTTACAGTTTTTAATATCAAGGGAAACAAATACCGTTTAATCGCTGACATCAATTATTCTCGTCAAACCATTTTCGTTAAATATATTCTAAGTCACGCTGAATACAATAAGGAGAACTGGAAAAATGATCCCTACTTCTAATCCATTAACCTATGGTGATTTACTCTTGCAGTATCAACCGAAACCGATTAATAACTCCCAAGAATACGAGCGATTTTTAAGCATAATTGAAGGGATGATGTCACGGGAGTTAAGCAATGACGAAGGACTATTATTCGATTTATTGGTGTTATTAGTGGAAGAATACGAGCGGAAACATTATCCGATCGCCCGAACAAATCCTGCCGCTACGTTAGAATCTTTACTTGATGAATTCGATATCGATAGGGAGTGTCTTGTCGATATTTTCGGCGATCGGGATAGGGTAGAATCTGTGATAGGGGGAAAACAGGCGATCGCTCCCTCTCAAGCCGAGTCTCTAGCCGAATTTTTTAATCGTTTAAGTGCGAAACTGGCGTTAAGCGCCCGTGATTTTCTCTTGTAGCCTCGCTTTCCCTCGGGGACTGAGGGGGGAAGACCATATAACAAATCCTTACTTTCTTCATAACTTTAGATTAATTAAGATAATGTTACAAAACTTTATGAAAAAGCCGTAGTATGATAATTTACGCCAGTAAAGCGAACACAATAAGGAGCAACACCCATAATGCAGTCGGCCGAGATGTTGCTGACAGTCCCCAAAGAGTATTTAAAAGCACCGGGGGGCTTCAACCCAAACGTTACCATGTTTTTTAGTGCCTTGAGCCTAATAACCCTATCTACCTGTGGCTATTGGCTATGGTCCTGGCCTGACTGGATTTGTTTTAGTGCTAATGTCCTCGCTTTACATTTATCGGGGACAGTTATCCACGATGCCTCTCATAATTCTGCCCATAGCAATCGGACATTTAATGCTATTTTAGGTCATGGTAGTGCTTTAATGCTCGGTTTTGCCTTTCCGGTCTTCACTAGAGTCCATTTACAGCACCATGCTCACGTTAACGATCCCGAAAATGATCCAGATCATTTTGTCTCCACTGGTGGCCCTTTGTGGATGATTGCGGCCAGATTTT
Organism: Microcystis sp.; assembly: GCF_048564745.1. Lineage (NCBI taxonomy): Bacteria > Bacillati > Cyanobacteriota > Cyanophyceae > Chroococcales > Microcystaceae > Microcystis > Microcystis sp. The sequence continues at coordinate 42,748 of NZ_JBLZRT010000153.1, read as the reverse complement.
TTTATCACGAGATTTTCTTTTTTAAGCGGCAACTCTGGCGGAAATACGAACTGCTGGAATGGTTCCTCAGTCGTCTTTTTGTGGCTACCATAGTCATCGTCGCCTGTCAATACGGTTTTATCAGCTATGTGATGAATTTTTGGTTTGTTCCCGCTTTAGTGGTGGGAATTGCCCTCGGTTTATTTTTCGATTATCTACCCCATCGTCCTTTCCAAGAGCGTAATCGTTGGAAAAATGCCCGCGTTTACCCCAGTCCCCTGTTAAATCTGCTGATTTTAGGGCAGAATTATCATCTCGTGCATCATCTCTGGCCGTCGATTCCCTGGTACAAATACCAACCGGCATACTATGCCACTAAACCGCTTTTAGACGCAAAAGAGTGTGAACAGTCTTTAGGTTTACTGCAAGGTAAGAATTTCTGGAGTTTCCTCTACGATGTCTTTTTGGGGATTCGCTTTCACTCCCATTCTTCTAAAACTTCTTGATCTCACTTATCGTAATGGTGAGGTACAAACTTTTCATTTTGGGAAGTCGGTGGTCGATCTTATGAGAAACTCTGTATCTGTACTGGTTTTGTTGTCAACTTGATTTTTTTAAGGAGGATTTTATGGGTCAGCATTGGGGAAAAGCCTTAATTTTAACAACAACTTTCTTGACAATTAACATCGATTATGCTAGGTCTTTAACCTTTGGTGAGGCCGTTGGTATTGGGGCGGGGGCCTTGTTAATCAACCGGGCGGTACAGGATAATAGACAACGTTATCGATTTGTGCCACCAGAGCAAGAATTTCAGCGCGGACTAGAGGACGGGTTTAACTTTGCCCGCTATGATAATCCGCGCAATTCCAGAGACTACGATGACGGTTTTATCGAGGGAAGAAGACGGCGGGAGTCGGGTTGGTCCAGTCCCAACCGGAGAGGTTGATTATTATTTTGGTCTGCGTCCCACTTCGGCGGTTTCTTGAATGGAAAATATCCTCAATTTGCCGTCGATGGGAGCGACTTTAGCCACCGCTGCCGATGCCACTATATAGTTATCACCCTCGGTGTTGGTAATATTGACTACCCGCTCGCGAGTGATAATCGCCATCTCGTTATTAGCAAGAATATCCACGTCCCAATTCTCAGAAAGAACCTCTATACTTTTAATATTTTTGTAGGATTCCTCTAAAAATATTTTATGTTCCGTGATGCCATCTAACTCAAAAATTTCGGTACTAGCATCGGTTTTAATGGTCAATTGCGAGGAAATAAACGGGGCATAGTGTTTGAGGATTAGGGCGATATTTTTATCTTTAATAGCGGTTTCAATGTCTTGAATCATTGCTTTAATTTCCGCTTCCTTGATTGTTTGTCCCCCATCGCGATTACTCGATTGTTTCACCGGCACTATCGAGGGATTAGCGTGGACAAAAGGGGGGGAGATGCTGGGGAGAAGGGATAAACCGAGCAATAGAACAATTAATTGGGGAGAACGCATAATTTAATAAACTTGGTAAATTCAACCCGAATCATAGCATTTTCTCGTTACCGAATAAATCCTCAAGGTGAAAGTCCCTGGTTAGGGAAGCTAAGAGAGCAAAATTCTGGCTGTGCAAAGTCTAGGTTGATCCTTTAGCTATTTTTGCTTGATATTTCCAGAATAACAGGGGTATGATCGCTAGGTTTTTCTTGTTTCCTGGGTTCTCGATCAATCAGACAATTAACGGCTTTTTCGTATAGCTGAGGAGTTAAATAAAGATGATCAATTCGCCAACCTCGGTTACGAGCAAAACCACCGCTGCGATAATCCCACCAACTATAATGTCCCGGTGCCGAGGTGAATTTTCTAAAGGCATCTTGTAAACCAATTTCTAAGACTTTTTCTAAAGCTTCTCTTTCTTTAGCTGAAGACATAATATGATTTTCTTTGCCTTTGGGATCATAAATATCTTTATCTTCTAAGGCAATATTAAAATCACCACAGATACATAATTCTTGGGGTTGAGAATTAATTATTTTATCTAGATATTTCCTGAGAGTTTCTAACCATTTAAGCTTATAAATATATTTGTCACTATCTAGAGAAGAACCGTTAGGAACGTAGAGATTAATAATCCGAATATCGCCGATTACTCCAGTAATTAGCCGTTTCTGTTCGTCGAGTTCTCCCGTTAAATTTTCTCCGATAATGGGACTAAATCCCACAGTGATATCGTCCATGGGTTTCTGGCTAAAAATCGCTACACCATTATAGGCTTTTTGTCCAGAAATATAGAGATGATAACCCAAAGATTCAAAAGCTTCTCTGGGAAAATCTTGATCGATTACCTTGGTTTCTTGCAAGCATAAAACCTCAACGGGATTGAGTTGTAACCAGTTAATTACCTGCTCTTGTCGGCTGCGAATCGAGTTGACATTCCATGTGGCGATTTTCATAGCTAAAAACCGAGAATTTTTCTCACACTTCCTCAGCAAAACTACTGCGACGCACAAACTCAAAGGGACCGGCGATCGAACCCCAGACTAATTGATCGGTTTCGGGATCTAAACCGCGATCAACGCTAATTAATCCCCGTTCACTAATTTCAAAACTATTATCTAAATAAGTCATTCTATCTTTGCGAAAGACTAAACATTGTTTACCCGGTTTCACCATCCCTTTAAAACTGTTACCTGTCCAAGTGACATTCATATCACAACCCGCCATCGGTTCTAATAGTTCTAAGCTGAGATTTTTGAGACGCTGGGGTTCTCTAGAAGCACCAAAAAAGTTAGCTTCCTCTTTAACTTTAAAGTTTTCTAGTTCAATATGATCATCGACTACCGATAATTTCAATACTCGCAAACGATAGGGAGTATTGAGCATAAAATCGTAGGCCTGCTCTAAAAACAAACTGGTTCCCTTGAGTAATTCATCGGGTAAAGGACGCATACACACGCGAATATGGGCAAAAAAAGGCGGATTAGCAAAAGCTTGTTCTTGATTACTAAAATCCGCCGCCATCCAGCGTGCTAGGGTTTTTATATCCGTGGGATGAGTCATAGTTTTTGAGATGTGAATGGCTATTAGCTATCAGCCATCAGCTAGTTAATCGCTCTGATAAATTTTCACTGATTACTGATAACTATGTCCCGACAATTGTTATTGTGCAATTACTTTAATTTCGATATCGGCACTAACTTCGGGATGGAGTTTGACTTGTACTTTATAGACTCCCAATTGACCGATATCGGGGACGGTAATACCACGGCGATCGATTTCTAATTTAGCATTTTCTAGAATAACCGTAGCCACATCTTGACTGGTGACAGTACCGAAAATCGCCTCGTTTTCACCCACCTGTTTAGGGATGGTGTAGGGACTGAGTTTTTCGATCGCAGTTTTTCTGGTTTCCGCTTCTTGTTTTTCGGCAAGAAGACGTTGACGCTCTTTTTCTTTCCTAAATTCTGCCTGTTTAATCGCGCCCTTGGTGGCTAAAACGGCCACACCTTGGGGGATAAGGTAATTGCGGGCATAACCGGGGGCTACTTCCACCACATCGCCATTTTCACCTAATTTGCTGACTTTTTGATTGAGGATAACCTGCATTCGTTTCGCCATGATCTTGACCTAAAACAATAGTTCCAAAACCTTTATCATACCATGCAATCGTCAAGTCTCGATCACAAGTTAGTTATTGCCGGCGGCGATGATTTGGGTTAATAGGGGGCCGATTGCCTGAAAGGCCGAGGGTAAAACCGCTACGGTGGCGGCTGCGATAATAATTGTCGTGGCTAATCTCAGCACTTTCTCGGAGGCTTTTTCGTAAGTGTCAAATTTATAGTCGAGCTTGTCTAATCTTTGGTCTATTTCCTGAAAACGTTGGTCTATTGCCTCAAAACTTTGGTCTATCGCTTCAAAACGTTGGTCTATCGCCTCAAAACGTTGGTCTATCGCTTCAAAACGTTGATTTACTGCTGTTTGGAAGCTTTTCAATTCGTTGAGAACATCGGTTAGGGTGGGTTCTTGAGTGGACATGGTGACACCTAGGGGAATTTGATCGCCTAGCACAATTATAACCCTAAGTCAAGCTTTTTTGATGATAATTAACGTTTTTATTGGTCATATTTTGACCTTGTTCCAGTGTTGGAGACAACCAGTATTTCTATTCTAATAAGGTCTCTTTAATTGTTTTTAAGACTTTGCTATCTTTGACCATCCAAGCATGAAGCAATACGGGAATGGAAATTTCTTTGCCCACCGATAAACGGGAACTATGGGCAGGAAATATCATTAAATCGTAGGGAGTCCAGATAATTGTGGTTTTAATTTTATTTAAAATTTGTTGACAATCTTGATTTAAATCCTCTAGAAATTGACTCCCCGGCTGCATTTGTCTAATCCCATCTAAGGGTAAACTATACGCGGTTAACGTGCCTCGATTCGGAGCAGAAATATTTAGGTAACGTTGCACTCTTGCCACTCCTCCCAATCTTTGCAGGTAGTAGCGGGTAATTAGTCCTCCCATACTAAACCCAATCAGATCTACTTTCTGCTCTTTAGCAAAGTTTTTCTCGATATAATTGTCCACCTGACCCGCTAAAACTTCTAACTTTTCGTAACCATGATTGGGAATTAGGTTAAAACTATGCACCTGCCAACCATGATGGTTTAAATACTCGCTCATCGGTTTAAAAACAGCAGTAGTGTCCAAAAAACCATGCACCAAAACAACGGGATTCATAGATGAGGTTTTATCCTTAAATTCTGAATCTATTCTAACGGATGATCGGGGTAATGAGCGAAAAATTTTTGGGAAGAGCCTATCTACTAGGTACGGCTACTGGCAACTTCTAAGGATTAGGGAAAAAACCAAAAAGTTTAGCGGCACCTCCTAAAATGGCGACTACCAATGCTATTAGAATTCCTCGATTGGTGAATTCCTGATAGGCAACCCTTGCAGTTAATCCATTGATTTTTTCGTCTAAAGCCTTAATATCTCCCTTGAGTTCGGCCTGTCCTATTTCTACTTTAGTTAACCGGTCTTCTATCTTGTCAAATCTCTCATCAATACGTTTTTCCAGAGAGTCGATTTTCTCATCAATACGTTTTTCCAGAGAGTCGATTTTCCCCTCAATCCTTGTCAGGACAGCTTCTAGGGAATAAGTGACAGTTTCGTTAGACATTTTGAGCAACTCCCAACGGATTGAATAGGTACAATAGCTGGATGTTTTTCTAAATAACTCTTGACTAGACTATTTAAAAACAGCAGTAGTGTCCAGAAAACCATGCACCAAAACAACGGGATTCATAGATGAGATTTTATCCTTGAATTCTGAATCTATTCTAACGGATGATCGGGGTAATGAGCGAAAAATTTTGGGTAAGAGCCTATCTACTAGGTACGGCTACCGGCAACTTCTAAGGATTAGGGAAAAAACAAAAAAGTTTAGCGGCACCTCCTAAAATGGCGACTACCAATGCTATTAGAATTCCTCGATTGGTGAATTCCTGATAGGCAACCCTTGCAGTTAATCCCTCGATTTTTTCGTCTAAAGTCTTAATATCCCCCTTTATTTCTGTCTGTCCTATTTCTAGCTTGGTTAGCCGTTCATTAACTTCTCTCTGTAGGGTGTCGATTTTTTGATTGACATTCTGTTGCAAGGTATCAATTTTCTGATTAACATCCTGTTGCAAGGTATCGATTTTCCCCTCAATCCTTGTCAGGACAGCTTCTAGGGAATAAGTGACAGTTTCGTTAGACATTTTGAGCAACTCCAAAAGTCAAATCTTCAGGGGTAGATGCTGGAGGCTATATTTTAAGGAAAAATCAGGGGTCTATCGGCGGACACGGATTCCCATTGTAAGAAAATTATAAGTCAAGACTTGAGTTTTTGTCAAGCTTTTTTTTGACGGCAATCAATGGCAAGAACTTCGGGGAAGTATTTAGCCACCGATTCCTAACCGTCCCGCTAAACTAGGGCTTAAAGGAATCAGAGTCGCCAACATTAAAAAGAGTAGTAATAAACCCCAACCGGCGCGGGTGTCATCGGGTTCGGTTAACTCGTTTAAACTCGGTCTTTCCAACTCTCTTTGTAAAAAAGCGACTAAAATTGTCCAATAGAGAGGAATCGGATTACTGGGATTAACTAAGGAAATAATGCCCAAAATAACCAAAGTAGCCACAGTGGTGCGGCGGGCAATTTTGCGACCATAAATAGCCTGAACAATTCTGCCACCATCTAACTGTCCAGCAGGCAGTAAATTAAGGGCGGTAATCACCAATCCTAACCAACCGATAACAGTTAAAGGATGCACGGAGATAACGGCATTTTGTAACTCGTCGCCCAAAACTATCCGCGCTAAAGAACCCACTAAAATTGAACTTTGGAAAAAGGTACTAGGGATTTGAAAAAGGCTGGCCGAATTAGATAAAGTCAGTCCAACGATTAACAAGATTAAAGAAACCAAACCTCCCAAAGCAGGACCAGCGAAAGCTATATCAAATAGGACACTGCGGTTAGGTAATAAAGATTCAAAACGAGTAATCGCCCCAAAAGAACCAATCTGCCAAGTGGGAAGAAAATAGGGTAAACTGAGACGAATATTATGGCGTTTAGCGATAATTAGATGACCGATTTCGTGGGCAATTAATACCGACCATAAACCCAAACTCAGGGGAATTGCTTCTCGATATCTCTGCCAATTACTAAACAAATCAAAACCCAATAAAATTCCCGCCGCTTCTAAGCTGGTGACAATGGTGGCTACTAACAAAACTAAAGAGAGATTTTTTTGAGCAAGAGTGGCAGGACTAGGATCGTTAGTTTTGGGAAGGATAATTACCACAGGTTTTTCCTCGGTTCCTTCCACCAGAAATAAACGATATTTATCGCCAAAATGATTACTTAATTTCTGGGTTAAGCGAGAGTGAACGATGTCTGGTTCTCCCCGTAAATTGCCTTTAAAAATTGCCCCTTCCTGAAAAGAGATAGTTTCGGTAGCAAAAAAAGTATCTATCCCAAAAATACTCTGAATAACTTTTAAATCCTCTTCGGAAATTGGCATCACATCGGGTACAATTGCTGTCACCGCTGCCGGGGTTTCTAGAGGAGTAACGGACTGGCTAACTGCCGGGTTAACTTTCGGTTCAATTATCTGATTGGTTTTCAGTAAGCGTAAACGGTTGCCCAAATAAATATAGATAATGGTGGAAGCAACCAGTAAAAAGAGAATTACCGCTAGATTGAGATAAATTCCCGCCGCAAATAGCCCGAAAAAAATTAACCAAGGAGCTATGAGTACCAAGGATTGTAACCAAGGTAAAATTCCCAGTTGGCCGTAGGGTTTAGCTCGATAAAAACTCCAAGTCAAGATAGCACCAGCGACGAGGAAAATAACAGCGACCGCAGCAATTTCCGAAGAAATATTAACCATAGGAAAGTCAAAATCAATAGGTTTTTATCAATCAATTTGATTATAAGCTTGCAGGGCGGCCCGTAATTGACCCCGATGCTTTTGTAACAATTCTTGTCCTGGGGCCGCCGAAAGTCCCGTTTTCTGCATTAACAAAGCCAATTTAACCCGGCGGCCACTTTTTTCCAGTAAAATAGCCGCTTCCTCACGACTAATATCGCTAAGGTTACAGATAATCCGCAGGGCGCGGTCATGGAGTTTATGATTAGTAACAGCCACATCGACCATCTGGTTGCCGTACACCTTGCCTAACATTACCATTGTCCCTGTGGAAAGGATATTTAAAGCCATTTTCGTCACCGTTCCCGCTTTCAGACGGGTGGAGCCGGCCAGAAGTTCTGGTCCGGTCAATAAGCGGATATCCACATCCACCGCGATCTCCACCTGTTCGGCGGGGACACAACTAATGGCAATCGTCGTCGCACCTCGCTGTTTTGCCGCCTGTAAAGCCCCGTGAACGTAGGGGGTTGTCCCCCCGGCGGTAATCCCCACTACCACGTCTAATTCGTGAATTTCTCGCTGGGCAATAATCGCCGCCCCATCTTCCGCTTTATCCTCCAAATCTTCGGAACTACGCACCAGCGCCGCCGCTCCACCGGCGATAATTCCCTGTACCAATTCCGGGGGAGTGCAGAAGGTGGGGGGACATTCGGCCGCGTCCAAAACCCCCAGCCGGCCACTGGTTCCCGCCCCAATGTAAAAGAGTCTGCCACCTTTAGCCAGAGCTTGACTGGTCAGGGAGATTGCTAGGGCCAATTCTTGCCGGGCCATGGCGATCGCTTTTAGGGTTTGGGCATCCTCGCGATTGAAGAGATACACCAATTCGAGCGGGTTTAATTGGTCTAAATTTAGGCTGTTTGGGTTAATTTGTTCGGTTAACAGGTGTCCTCTGCTTTCCCACTGTTCCATAACGGTTTAATTGAGCTTTTCGTAAGATTATTTTCAGTATATAGCCAATCGGTGGGTAAAAAGCTTGACAATTGCCCCCCGAATATTAGATGATAGTAAATTGTGTCAATTCCTGCTCGGATCAGGTGAAGACATTAGCACAAAAGCTGGAATTTTTTTCAGCTACCTGTACGGCAAAACGAGCGCAGAAAATTCATGAGTTACGCAATTATTGAGACCGGTGGCAAACAGATTCGGGTAGAACCCGGTCGCTATTACGATATAGAACTTCTTCCCGTCGATGAACAAAGTACCCATACCATCGACAAAGTGCTATTAATCCATGATGAGGATGATATTAGCATCGGTCAACCCTTTATCGAAGGGGCCACCGTGGAAGGGACTGTCATGCAACATCGTCGGGGCAAAAAAGTGATTGTCTATAAAATGCGCCCGAAAAAGAAAACCCGTAAAAAACGCGGTCATCGTCAAGAAATTACCCGTTTTATGATTGATTCAATCAATTATAACGGTAAAACCCTAGTCGCCACTGCTGCTACCTCCGGTGCTGAAGTTGTGGAAGATAGTAGCGACGAAGAAGAATAACTTTTAGAATCAAAAAAGCATTTGGAGAGAAATTATGGCTCATAAGAAAGGTACGGGTAGTACCCGCAACGGACGCGATTCTCGTTCCCAGAGACTAGGCGTTAAGCGCTACGGTGGTCAAGTGGTAAAAGCGGGAAATATTCTCATCCGTCAACGGGGTACTAAAGTTCACCCGGGTAAAAATGTTGGTCGTGGTGGCGATGATACTTTATTCGCCTTAATTGATGGTGTGGTCAAATTTGAATACAAGGATAAAAGTCGCCGTCAAGTTAGCGTTTATCCTGCTGAAGTTAGCGCCAGTTAATCCCATCAACCCTGATTAATTTTTTCCCTGTAACCTCCTAACTCATCCTAGGGGGTTTTTCAAATAATTTATATCTGTTGACAGGGTAGATCGATCGCTCATAGATTAAAATAGTCCGAAAGTAGCTCGGAAAAGATGGACTCACCATGATTTTTAAAATTGCCGATATCTTAAAAAATTTGCCCTGGTCTTTCAATTCTACTGCCGAATTACCCTGGTTAGATCGCTCGCGAGCGGAAAAATCCCTGCAAAAAGCTCGTCAACAACGGCGAATTTCCGAACGAGAATATCAACTCCTTGACCATTGGCGAGAATTGGGTTATTGTATTGTCAAAGATTTAATTCCCGCAACGGCGATCGATAATTTAGTAGCAGAATTAGCCGATTTATTTTTCCTAGAATCGGCTATCCCTGGATTAAGAATTGAAGGCATTCAAGCAGAAAATCTACCGGCGAGTTTAAGTCACGAGCAAGTTTTAGCCCTAGATATGGAGCAAAGAAAAGCCTTGGTTAATTCTATTTGGCGACTCCATGCCTTTCATGAGATTTCCCCCGCTGCTCGAGCAATTTTTGACAATCAAAATCTGAGAGATTTAGTTAATTTAATTATCGGCAAATCCTGCGAACCGAGATATTCCATCAACTTCCTGCACGGTACAGAGCAAGGACTGCACGAGGATATGGCAGTTTTTTATGTTCATCCTGCTAATCATTTAGTTGGTGTTTGGATTGCCTTGGAAGATATTTCCGCCGATGCTGGCCCGCTAATTTTTTATCCTAAATCTCATAAAAATATCAAAGTAACTGAATTTTTTCCAGACTATCCCGCCGTCAATCTTAAAAATATTACTGCCGCTCAAATTCCCCAATACCAAGATTATGTTAACCATCGCGCTCAGAATTATGACTGTCAATCATTTACTGCTAAAAAAGGAGAGATTCTTCTCTGGCACGGAATGTTAATTCATGGTGGTGGGAAGATTAATAATACCCTGCTAACCCGTAAATCGATGGTAATTCATTTTATTGCCGAGGGTGGCGATTACAACGATCGGGCTTTGGGACCTTTTAATTGGTAAGATTAATCTACCACTAATAACTCGGAAATAATCGGACTAATACTAAATCCGTTTAGTATAGGCTACTTATGAGGAGAGGCAATAGGGGTAATAGATAATCCGTCTTTAATAACTAAATTTAGTATAACATCGGATTTTAACAGGTCAAAAGTCTTATTTTCAAAGGGTTTTACCATCATTCAGCAAACCCTAAATATGACAAATGCCCCGCAACTATTCTGTTTTTTTTTCCCTTGACAATACTTCTTGTATTTGTGGTACTAAGGTCGGCAAATCTTCTCGAATTGTTGCCCAAATTCTACTTAAATTAACTTGAAAATATTCGTGAGTTGCAACATTTCTCATTCCTGCCATTAAACGCCAAGGAATAAGAGGATAGCGAGACTGAATTTCCTTCGGTACATTTCTAGTTGCTTCTCCGATAATAATAAAATCATAGAGAACCGCTTTGATATTTGTTTGATTCTTGGCAAATTCCTCAAACGTCATTGCCTTTGTTCGCTGTTCAATTTCACTGATAGATTCTAAAATGTCTTGAAGGCGAAGTCGCCAATCTCTAGAAGGCATTGATCAGATCCTCAAGCACAGGTTCCCGTAAATGTTCTCTTAAGGCATCCTGAGTTCCTAAATCCACAGAGCATCCCAGAATATCTTCTAAATAATACTGTACTTGCAGAAGTTGAAAAAAACCACCTTGTCGATCGAATTCTACTAACAAATCTACATCACTATCGGCATCAGCTTCATCCCTGGCCACTGAACCAAATAAAGACAAAGATTTCACCCCTAGTTTTTGTAACTGTTCTCGGTGTGCCTCTAGAATTGCCAGCACCTCGTCCCGTTTCATTTGGTGTGTCTTTGAACCTGCCATCAATATTATAGCTTTGTCGGTGCAACCCTTAAACTGAAGCTGAAATCTTCCAAATCTACAAAACAAACTAATCACTGAAAACTCACATCTGATCACTGATCACTGATTAAGCTGTAGCCTCTAAAAATACGCCTAAATTGCGGAATTTTTGATAACGAGATTCGCGCCGTTGTTGGGGAGTTAACAAAGATAAAGTCTCTAAATTTTCACTAATAGCGGCTTTTAAATTGGCTGCCGCTTTAATCGGATCAGCATGGGCCCCTCTGGAGGGTTCAGGCACGATCTGATCGATAATATTTAAATCTTTTAAATCTTTTGAGGTAATTTTGAGGGCAACTGCTGCTTTATCGGATTTTTTGGCATCTTTCCAGAGAATGGCGGCACAAGCTTCGGGAGTCGCCACGGTATAGACAGAATGCTCTAACATTAACAGGCGATCGCCGACACCAATCCCCAAAGCGCCGCCGGAACCACCTTCGCCAATAACAGTACAAATGATCGGCACATCTAAACGGAACATTTCCCGAAGATTATAGGCGATCGCTTCTCCTTGACCTAATTTTTCCGCTTCCACCCCCGCCCAGGCGCCGGGGGTGTCAATAAAGGTTAAAATCGGCTGATTAAACTGATGGGCGTGTTCCATTAAACGCATGGCTTTACGATAACCGCCGGGGGCAGCCATGCCGAAATTTCTAGCCACATTATCCTTAGTATCCCGGCCTTTTTGATGCCCGATAATCACCACGGGACGACCGTTAAAACGGGCAACACCACCCACAAGGGCAGGATCGTCGTAACCACCGCGATCACCGTGTAACTCGAACCATTCATCGGTGATGGCTTGAATATAGTCTAGGGTACTGGGGCGCCGGGGATGACGGGCTAATTGTAGCCTTTGGGAAGGGGTGAGATTGCTAAAAATTTCGCGACGTAATTGATTAGCTCGTTCGTCTAGTTGACTAATTTGTTCCGAGACATCTACGCCATTTTCTTGGGCTAATTCTTTAATCTGTTCGATGCGGGATTCTAATTCGTAGAGGGGTTTTTCAAAATCTAGGAGAAAAATCTTTTTCTCGGTAGTCTCGTTTTTGGTCATAGGTTAGTGGCTAGAAGTTTACTGTTCGCTAATCCTTTCTAGCTTACCGTTTTTCAGCGATCGATTATCGACAGCTTCGGGATGACTGGGAGATAATTCCAGGTTATCGATCGAATTTTGTCAATTGTTGTATAATGATAGATCGTGCCTTTTTCACCCCAAGGAGGATTAGTTATGGCAGGAAGTGAACTAAAAGCGGATCTATGGGTTAACGAATATATTACCCCCTGGGACATTTATAGTCATGGGGTTTCGCGGATTTTAGCCTACAAAAAAACCGCTTTTCAGGAGATGTATATTGTAGAGTCGGGGGCCTATGGAAAAGCCTTGGTACTGGATGGGAAATGGCAATCTTGTACGGGGGATGAATTTATTTATCATGAAGCATTAGTGCAACCGGCAATGATTGCCCACCAAGAACCAAAAACTGCTTTAATTCTGGGAGGTGGTGAAGGTGCGACAACGCGGGAGTTATTGCGTTGGAAAACAATCGAAAAAGTGATGATGATCGATATCGATGGGGATGTGGTGGCAGCTTGTAAGGAACATCTTCCCGAAATGCACCAAGGCACTTTTGATGATCCTCGTTTTGAGTTAGTTGTGGCCGATGCTTTAGAAGTTTTAGACACCACTAATGATAAATGGGATATTATTATTTCTGATCTGGTTGATCCCATCGAAGAGGGTCCCTCTTTCCCCCTATTTACGAAAGAATACTTTGAAAAACTACAAAGAGTTTTGGCAGCCAATGGCATTGTGGTTGTCCAATCTGGCCCGGTTTCTCCCCCTTCGGTGATGTATCATGCGCGTTTGGTGAATACTTTAAAAGCAGTTTTTCCCTACGTTCATTCCTATTGCGCTCCTACTCCTAGTTATGGTTCCCCTTGGGGTTTTACTCTCTGTGCTAATCATCCTTTAAATACTCGTCCCGATCCCGATGTGGTGGATGAATTAATCACCGATACAACTACGGGAGGATTACGTTTAATTGATGGCATGAGTTTACTAGGAATGTTACAAACTCCTCTCTATATTCGTCAAGCAATCGCACAAAATACGGAAGTTTATACCCTAGCAAAACCCCCGAAATTCTTCGGTCAAGGAGTTATCAGTAATCAGTAATCAGTTATCAGTTATCAGTTATCAGTGGTCAGTAAATAAGGGTTATAACTAGAAATCGATCGAGTCTTCATGATTGAGAATTGTTTGCAGTATTTCTAGGGGAACAGTAGCAAAGTATTGCTGGAGAAAGTTTTCTAGGGCTACCGCTTCTAGAAATTGCTCAATCTTATTAATTTTCGCCTCATGATTGACTAATTCAAAGGATAAATTTTCTTGATTTTTCTTGACTTTAAAGCCATTTTCTGCTAGGGAAACTAATCCTAATTCTAGGGTATGATAACTGAGGTTTAATCGGTTTTGTAATTGTTGACGGGAAATACTGGTTTTAGTTCTAGCTAAATATTTCCCAATCCCCACAAGGTTTATCCATGAGGTGTGAGCGGATTTTTTTAAAGGACTAGCATAGGCAAGAACTAACTTTTTATCCCGTAAAATTGCCTGTTGATATTCCCTAGAAAGTTTTGTCCAATCCCGGGGACATTCCCGGAGAAAAAGGGGATTTAATTGGTTAACTTCTTGATTAATTTCTCGATTACGATTGTCGATTAAAAAATCTTTTTTATTGCCATAGCTTAGGAATTCTTGTTGATAGGGTTGCAGAGCAATTAATCGCACTTCATAGCGATTTTTGGAGGTATTAAAATCTAATTCAACTACGGCATCATAACGGGTATCGGCAGCAATTTCGTCTCTCTGATGACCCCACCACATACCGGGGAATCCCTGCTCGATTGAACTATCCCAGATCTCAAAAGTTGTCCGGGGATAAGCAATTTTTCTGCCTTTGAAATCCTCAAGATTTTTATGCCAAAGATTGTGAAAATAACAATTTTGAATTAATAGCTTCGGTGTCGGATTACCCATCCCGCAGGGTTCTAGTAATTTTAATTCTCGAAATAGACTTTTTCCCAATTGGGAAACCGTCACCACCGCAGCCACTTCTATCTCGGAAGAAAGGGAAGTTAAATCAATTCCTGTGCGTCGCAACTGTTGATTAATTCCCTCAATAAATAGGGGTAAATTTTCTATGGTTAAACTTAAACCTGCGGCCAAAGGATGACCACCAAAACGATGTAAAAGATGGGATTGAGAAGATACTAATTGATAGAGATCGATCTCACGAATTGACCGAGCGGAACCCTTAGCAAAAGGTGGTTCACTGGTACTTAATAAAATTGTTGGTCGCTGGTATTCTTGGGCAATTTGTCCCGCAACTAATCCTAAAATTCCCGCCGGCCATTGGGGATCATCTAAAATAATTACATTAGTGGTAGAAAGATCAATTCTCTCTAGTTTTTTCTGAACTTGTTTAATAATATCCCGTTGGATTTCTTGGCGACGAATGTTGGCTAATTCCGCTTGTTCAGCTAATTCGTGACAACGTTTTTCATCTTCACTGGTAAGTAATTCCACACAAAATCTAGCATCGCCATAAATGCGACTGACGGCATTAATTCGCGGTCCAATACCGAAGGATATATCCATCGGTCTATCTCCGGTTTTGTTACATAAATCCAGTAATTTTTTAACTCCCAAGCGCTGAGTATTTTGCAGTTTTTGCATACCTTTTTGGGCTAAATAACGACATTCTCCCGTCAATTTGACTAAATCAGCAATTAAACCAATCGCAACTAAATCCAGTAAATTTTCTAGGGGTTTTCTGGGAATATCTGCCATGGTTAAATACATCGCTTCCACTAATTTATAAGCAACAGCAACCCCAGAAAGATGATAGAAAGGATGGGTTTCCACAAAGTAGCGGGGATTAATCAGGGCAATCACCTCGGGGCGCTCGTCGGGTAGGGTATGATGATCGGTGATGATAATATCGATGCCTAAACTTTTTGCATAGTCAATTTCAGCGATATTCGTGCTTCCCGTGTCACAGGTGACGATTAAACGGGTTCCTTGATGCGCTAGTTTCTCGATACCAGGACAATTGAGGCCGTGGGATTCTTTTTGGCGATCAGGTATGTAATAATCTAACTGTTGATAGGGTGGGAAAAACTGCCCCAATCCTTCCCAGAGGACACTGGTAGCGGTGACACCATCGGCATCAAAATCACCCCAAATAGTCACTTTTTCGCCTTTATTTAGGGCTTTTTCCAGTCTTTTGACGGCGAAGTTCATTTCTTGCCCAAAATCAAAGGGAGTTTTTGACTGATAAGCTTTCTCATCCAGAAACGTCCCCAGAGTCGCCCCATCCCGGACACCGCGATGCCATAATATTTGTGCTACGACGCTGCCATCCGACTCTGGGGTGTAGTCTTGGACTATTTTTAAAAACTCTTGGGGAAGAGACACCGATGGGGGAATTTGCCAGTTAGACACGGGATATCAAGGAAAAAGTAATAAGGAAGAAAGGTGACAGTCAACTTTTGTGATTTTCCCTATCTCCATTTAGCCACCACTAACGGGGGGAATTAAAACTATCTCATCGCCATTTTTGAGGATTTTCTCTCCCGAAACAAACTGGAGATTGACTCCAAAACGAGTAACATCCCGCCATCTTTCTAATTGAGGATAGGGGGCTATAATATAGTTTAACACTTCTGTAACGGAAGTGTAGGCAGGAAATTCAAGGTTTAATTGTGAAGTTTGATAGACTTCTTGATAAATAGCAAATAGTTTTACTGTGACCGTAATTTTTTCCATCTTTACATCAATATTTTTCCTAGGATAATAACATTAATTGAGAACCCTGTTCGGTTTTGTGGACTTCGATGCGATGTTGAAAAGCTTCTTTAAATTGGGGCATATGGGTTACAGTCAAAATACAGGCAAAATCGGCGGATATAGCGTTAATTGCCGCGATTAAGCGCTCGCATCCTTCCGCATCCTGAGTTCCGAATCCTTCGTCAACAATGAGCATTTGTAGGGCTGTTCCGGCTCTTTGTGCCAATAATCTCGCTAAAGCTAATCGAATCGAGAAATTAATCCGAAAAGCTTCTCCTCCTGAATAGGTTTCGTAGGGACGGGATCCCCGGGTATCACCAATAATAATATCTAAAGTATCGATTGACTTTTGTTGCTGTTTCTTAGTACCTTTACCACTTTTTTGGGTTAAAAAATGCACATGAAATTGATTACCAGTTAAGCGAGCTAAAATATGATTAGTTTGGGCTTCTAACTCTGGTAAAACATTCTCAATCATCAGAGTTTGTAAACCATTTTTGCCGAAAGCTAGGGCTAACTCTTTATGAACTCTATATTGTTTTTTAACTTTAGCTAAATCGCTTTCTTTTTCTGTCAGTTGTTTACCTAAAGTTTCTAGTTGATGTAATTTCTCCTCAACCCGACCTTTTTGGGAGAGCAATCCATCAATTATCTGTCTTCGCTGTTGAATATTAGTCGATAATGCGGCTATTTCTTGGCGATAGTCAGTCAAAGTACCAATCTTTTGACTAATATTTACTAACTCCTGATTTATCTTCTGGCGATCCTCATTTCGCAGTTGTAATCTTTGCTCAATGTCAGCGATTTTAGCGGCTATTTCTGGATAATTTTTTTCTGCTTGTTGCCAGTCTTGATACTGTAATCTTACCCCCTGTAATTGTCGGATCAGATTTTGAATATTCTGATGTTCACTGCGATCATAATTTAAGTTTTGAATAAGCTTTTCTAAGCGTTCAATTTCCTGTTTAATTGGGGAATTTTGACCTAGTTCTTGCTTCTCTTGTTCTAGTCTAGCTAATTGATTAATTAAATTAGGTTTCTCAGCCTTGATATTAGCTAAACGACGGTTTGCTTGCTTAAGTTCTGATTCTTGAATTTCTGCCCAACGCCATCTTTTTTCTTCTCCTCTGACTAAAGCATGACTTTGTTCATCATAGTTTAATAGGGCGATTTCTTGATTGACAATTTGCAATTCTTGCTGTAGTTCTAAGGCATAATTGCCACTGCTTAAAAGTGCTTCTAACTCGACAAGTATCTCCTCGGTTTTCTCTAGTTCTATTTCCTTTTCTTCAATAGTTTCTAACTTGACTTCCAACTGCACATATTTTTGTTGTAGATTCGATCGTGCTGGCAATTCTTGTTTAATTTGGGCTAATTCCTCGCGTAAACGTTTTAAATCTCGATCGCAGTCTGCCATCTGTTCCTGTAGGGACCAAATTTGCTCTTGAATTTGTTCTTGATGTTGATGGGTTTTCCTGATTACCTGATGACGGTGATGACTGTCTAAATTCTGTTCACACAAAGGACAAACCGAATCGGGAATATTCAATTTTTCCAATTTATCAGTTAACTCTAAAAGTTGTTCTTCATATCTTTTCTGTTGCTCCAATAAACTTTTTTTATCCACTTGTTTAACGGTTTCCTTTTCTTCCACTCGTTCACAATAGGTTTGTTTTTTGTCTAGTTCCTTAATCCGTTTGGCTAAATTGAGAGCCTCCTCTCTTAGTAGAGGAATACGAGCGATTTCTGTCTCTAATTGTTGCCGATTTCTTTGCAGTTGTTCCCGACGAGCATTAATCCTGGCTTTTTCCCGTTCCAACTGCATATTTAGATCAGCTTTTCGGCTATTTAAAGGAGCATATTTTAAAGCTAATCTATCCAATTCCTGAAGACGTTGACGATGATAATTTAACTTCTCTAATCCTGCTTGAATATCTCCCGCTTGCTCGATAATTTTTTGAGTTTCTTGTTCCTGTCTTCCCAATTCTTCTAAACGAGCGCTCGTTTGTTGGATGGGAAGGGTAAATTCGTTAATTTTTTGCTGTAATTTCTGTTCTAATTGTTGTTTATCATACTGGGCCTGTTGCCAAGCTTGCAATTGACTTGACAAACTGGCCTCTTTCTGGTCTAAATTGATTAGGCGCTCGTGTGCGGTAATAATCTCATTTTTGCGATGAAGAATAGTCCTTATTTGATTTAATTGATTGTCTAGACTAACTTTTTCCCGGTCTAATCTCTCGATTTCTGCTAATAAAGCTCGCTCCTGTTCTCTTTGCCACTGCAGCTGTTTTTCCCAATTCTGACGCTGATTTTCTTCCCCTTGCAGTTGCTGTAAACGCCGATTATTTACCTCTTGTTCTTGATTAATTTGGTTAATTTGGGTGCTTAACTCTTGCAGGTGTTCCCGATAGGAATTTTTCTCCTGAAGACGGAGTTTTATCGTTTCTACTTGCTGCTCAATCTGGAGGGACTGTCCATCAAATTGTTTCGATATATCCTTAGCTTTATTTGCTAAAATTTCATAGCGATCGAGTTGTAATAATTCTGCTAAAATCTGTTTACGACCACTGGGAGGCTGTTTCATAAACTCGTCCGCTTGTCCCTGTCGTAAATAAGCAGAATTAATGAAAGTTTTATGATCT
Source organism: Microcystis sp. (assembly GCF_048564745.1). Classification (NCBI taxonomy): domain Bacteria; kingdom Bacillati; phylum Cyanobacteriota; class Cyanophyceae; order Chroococcales; family Microcystaceae; genus Microcystis; species Microcystis sp. Next base: position 24,026 of record NZ_JBLZRT010000153.1, on the reverse strand, counting down.
ATTTTTAGATAAGTATTAATCTGTGCTTGGGTATCTTTAATACTTTTGCCCGACAAAGGACGAAAACTTTGATCATTAATCACCTGAAAATCTAAACCAGAAGCTTTTCCCCCCCGGTGACGACTACGGATAATTTTATAAATTTCTCCCCCATAACTAAACTCGAAATCTACCCGCGCATAATCGCTGCCCGCATGAATGACATCATCAGCAATCGAGACGCGACTTTCTCCCCAAATTGCCCAAGTAATTGCTTCGAGTAAAGAGGATTTTCCCGCACCATTGGCACCACAAATACAGGCAGTATGTAATCCGCGAAAATCTAGCACTGCCTCGCGATAACTGAGAAAATTTTTCAGGGTTAATTGTAGGGGAATCATAAGCTGGGAGGAATTATGAATTATGAATTATGAATTATAAAGTGGGGAGGTGGGGGGATGGGAGTGGGGAAGTGGGGAGGTGGGGAGATGGGGAGAATGCAGTACAGATTAGAAATTAATCAGAGGATAAAAAACTGGGGAAAAGATAGCTTCAGCGCAATACATCTGGGTGAATCTATTCGGTATCAATAACTCTCTCCTACAATAACCTCTAATCAAAGCTTAACTGAAATCCAGCCGGGGGCAAATGCGCTTTTTTTGTTCCTCAGAATTCTCCTCACCATCATCACAACCTAGGCACTGTTCACAGATAACCGCTCAGGGTCCCTCGATTTGCTACTCTAAAGGAAAGATAACCGATTCTTAAAACCAAATCTATGAGCATTCCCGAAATTAGCGTCCATGAACTCGCTCTCCGTTTAGCCGATCATGATCCTAATTTACAACTTATTGATGTGCGCGAACCGGAGGAAGTTGCCATGGCATCTGTAGCAAATTTTACCATTTTACCCTTGAGTCAATACCAAGAATGGTCGCCCACTATTGCCACCCAATTCAACCCCCAAGCGGAAACCCTCGTTATCTGTCACCATGGCATGAGATCCCTACAGATGTGCCAATGGCTACAAAGTCAGGGTTTTACTAATGTTAAAAATATTAACGGTGGCATCGATGCTTATTCCCTCCTCGTCGATCCTAATATTCCCCGTTACTAATTTTGATCGCCCCCATCGGGAAAAGAGAGGGGTACACTATCCCCTTTCTCCCCATTGATTACGGTTCTTCGGTTTGTCTTCTGCAATGGACGGGGTTATAAGGAATGAAACCCTTATAGAGACAGACATTGCTGCGATTTTTGTCAATTGTTTTTGATCTAGAGCGAACTAATCAATTAAATCTCTTGCCAGATAAGGATATAGTCGATTTATGCCACCCGATCGAACCATACCAAGTAACGAAGAACCTTGATAACTGATAACTGATAACTGATAACTGACTACTGATAACTGATAACTGATAACTGATTAAGCGTTATACTGTCTAAAAAAATGTTATAAATCTTTTGTTAAGATTATTCCCCTATGTCCGCTAGAAACCATCTCAGCGATCGCTATCAACATATCCTTAAGGCCACAATCCAACATTATATTGCCACGGCCGAACCAGTTGGCTCGAAAACTCTACTCGAAGAGTACAAATTTACTATTAGTTCCGCCACTATTCGCAATGCTCTCGGTAAACTGGAAAAAGAAGGTTTACTCTATCAACCCCACACTTCCTCCGGACGCATTCCCTCCGATTGGGGTTATCGTCTCTACGTCGATGAGTTAATGACTCCCGATGACCGTATCGGCGAAAAAATCGGCTATTATCTGCATCAAAACGCTAAATCTCCCGCTTGGAGTCTCGAAAGTCTGCTACAACGGGCCACCCAATTTTTAGCCGGTTTAAGCGGTTATATCGCTATCGTTACCCTTCCCCACACCCTCACTAATACCCTGCGTCATCTGCAATTAATCCCTGTCTCGAACCGGCAGATCATGTTAATTATTGTTACAGATAGTTTACAAACACGCTCGGTTATGATAGAGATTCCTGAGTCTATGGCAACGGACAAGGAGGATGGATTAGCAGAAGAATTACAAATCCTCTCTAATTTTCTCGGGGAAAAATTAAAAGGTTATTGCTTGGCAGATTTAATTAACCTCGATTGGCAGCAAATCGAGCGAGAATTTACCCGTTATACTCATTTTCTCCAACAATTAAGCCAAGAAATCAGCGCTAGTCTCCAATCCACTGCCATCCCAGAGATTATCGTCCATGGTGTTGCTGAAGTCATTCGACAGCCAGAATTCGCCCAATGGCAACAAGTACAAATGTTACTGCATCTCTTGGAAGCAGAACAGGATCGCCTTTTACCCCTGATTTTACAAAGACCAGAACTAGAAAAATCAGCTAAAAAAGTCAAAATCACCATTGGTTCCGAAAATCCTCTGGAATCCATGCGCCCTTGTACTCTTATCTCCGCTTTTTATAAACAGGGAGACACTCCCGTCGGTAGTGTCGGCATTATCGGACCGACGCGAATGTTATACGAAAATACTATTCCCCTAGTGGAATCCACCGCTAACTATCTCAGCGAGGCTATAAGTAAGTAGATATCCCCCGCAAAGGTTCGGGAATGGGACAATCGACAGTAAACTCTAAAATTGTCTCACCATCCCCCAAATAACCAGAATTGGCAAAACAGAGCAACATCCGCACCAGCGCCACCCACACCTCTGCATCGAACTCCCAATCCTGTCCCCGACGCGCTCCACAGGCGATCGATTTTAGCGCCCAAAAATAACTATTTCTCACCACCGAACCGCCTTTTTTATAAACAGGTACATCCTCATGGTGAATATAAAGAATATCATCTTTAGCGATCGCTCTCATCGGTGGCTAGGAAAGTTATAGGAATTTTCAGCTTACCGTCTAGAGAATAACACCCTATGTTAAATTTTGGGCGCATCCCCTGCACCCCTGCCATTTTTAATAACTTCTGTTGATCACCACAAATAGGAAATGCCGCCTTTCTAGTTGAGGCACAAAAAGCTATAATTCTACCTTAAACCCTCGTTTTTTATCCCTAGAGCGATCGAGTTTTCCTGATTATTATTCAGCTATGACCACCGATACTATCACCACTCCCTCACCCAAAAAACTCTGGTTAGCAGCCCTGAAACCACCAATGTATAGTGTGGCGATTATACCGATTATTTTGGGAACAGCGATCGCTTATCAGGAAACAGGTCAATTTTCCCTGCCGATTTTTGCCACTTTTATCCTCTCAGCTATTTTAATTCTCGCTTGGTTAAATCTCAGTAATGATGTTTTTGATGCCGATACTGGGATCGATGTTAATAAGGCACATTCGATCGTTAATTTAACTGGCAATAAATCTTTAATTTTCTGGCTCAGTAATCTTTTTCTATTAGTGGGTATTGCTGGTATTTTTGCTATTAGTTATTGGCGAGGCGATTGGATGATCCTAGAATTAATCGCCCTCTGCTGTTTTTTGGGCTATACCTATCAAGGTCCTCCCTTCCGTCTCGGTTATCAAGGATTAGGGGAAATTATCTGTTTTTTTACTTTTGGACCCTTGGCGATTGCCGCTGCCTACTATTCCCAAGTTGGTGCTTTTTCTGTCCCTAGTCTAGCGGCTTCAATTATTATCGGGATTACCACTTCTATCATCCTTTTTTGTTCCCATTTCCATCAAGTTGCCGATGATCTCAAAGCGGGTAAAAAATCACCTATTGCTCGTTTAGGTACTTTAAAAGGTTCTAGAGTTTTAACCGCAGTGACGGTTCTCGTTTACGTTTTAACGGTAGTTTTTGTCCTGCTGCAGGTTTATCCCCCTCTCACCCTCTTAATCTTCCTTAGTCTCCCTTTCGCTTGGCAATTAGTCAACCACGTTAACCAAAATCACGACCAACCTCAGCTAGTCAGTAACTGCAAGTTTATAGCGGTTAATCTCCACTTTTTTAGTGGCATTCTCTTCTCCCTTGGTTATTTCCTTGTTTCCCGTTGATCAACCCGATTTTTTTTCTTAAACCCCTTTATCAGTTATCAGTTATTAGTTTTGAGTTTTAAGTTCACTGATTACTGTTTACTGATCACTGATCACTGATGACTGTACCCGATCGAGTTTGCACCGATTAACGGAAAAGTGACAGAATAGGGAGATAGATCGCCACAAATAAAGGTTAGCATGAGTGAACAACCCCTCGGATCGGTTATTCAAGGTTCCCTGAGTGAAGGTTTAGAAATCCGTCTTTATCCGGATATTTCCGTGGAAGATATGCGCGTCGGTAAATTTTTAGTGGTGCAAGGCACTCGCTCGCGTTTTTTCTGTCTCCTCACCGATGTCTCCCTGGGTAACTCTAGTCCCCGGATTATCGCGAATCCTCCCCATCCCGATGATAGTTTTATGCGCGATGTTTTAGCGGGTAGCGGTACTTATGGTACTATTGAACTATCACCTATGCTCATGTTTACGCCGACTGGAGGTAATTCCCCGGCAGTTTCCGACACTTCCTTAGGCTCTTTTCAACCCCAAACCAGTGCCGATTTAGAATTACTGCCAGTTAAAACTATTCCCGCGCATTTTAGCCAAGTTTATGAAGCTTGTGAGCAGGATTTTCGCATGGTTTTCGGTTGGGAAGATGATCCCACCAGAAAGAATTTTGCTATTGGTCAACCCCTTGACATGGACGTGCCAATATGTATTAATCTCGATCGCTTTGTGGAACGTAGTAACGGCGTTTTTGGCAAATCCGGGACGGGAAAATCCTTTTTAACCAGGCTCTTAATTTCGGGTATTATTCGCAAACAAGCAGGGGTTAACCTCATGTTTGATATGCACTCGGAATACGGTTGGGAAGCGATGAAAGAAGGGAAGGAGGTTTCTACGGTGAAAGGATTATGTCAATTATTCCCCGGACAGGTAGAAATTTATACCCTCGATCCCGATTCTACCAAACGCCGGGGAGTAAGAGGAGCGCAGGAATTATTCTTAAGTTATAATCAAATTGAAATCGAAGATATTCGTTTAATCGGTCGGGAATTAGGCATCTCGGAAGCTAGTTTAGATAATGCCAATATTCTCTATAACGAGTATGGAGAATCTTGGATTACTCAGTTATTAAATATGAGTAACGAGGATATTAAAATCTTCTGTACGGAAAAACAGGGCCATGCGGGATCAATCATGTCCCTCCAGAGAAAATTAATGCGTCTAGATAGTTTGAAATATTTAAGAAGTTCTTGTCCCCACAATTATATCGATCAGGTGTTGCAAGCTTTAGATGCGGGTAAGCACGTTGTTATTGAATTTGGCTCCCAAAGTAATATGCTTTCCTATATGTTAGCCACCAATATGATCACCCGTCGGATTCATGCTAATTATGTTAAAAAAGCTGAATATTTTTTACAAACTAAAAACCCCGTTGATCGGCCGCAACAGTTAGTGATTACCATTGAAGAAGCTCATCGATTTCTTGATTCTGCTGTGGTACATCAAACTATTTTTGGAACTATCGCCAGGGAGATGCGAAAATACTTTGTTACTCTCTTAATTGTCGATCAAAGACCTTCAGGAATTGATAACGAAGTTATGTCTCAGGTAGGGACAAGAATCACCTGTTTATTAAACGATGAAAAGGACATCGAAGCCATATTTACTGGAGTTTCTGGAGGGGGAAGTTTGCGATCAGTTTTAGCGAAATTAGACTCAAAACAACAAGCTTTAGTTTTAGGTCATGCGGTCCCTATGCCGGTAGTAATTCGTACTCGCGCCTACGATCAAAAATTCTATACTGAAATAGGTGCGACCGACTGGCGAGAATTACCCGATGAGGAAGTATTAGCGGCGGCCAAAATTGCCAAAGCCGATCTAGGATTTTAGAAAAATTAATTTTTGATTGTAGAATAGAGTTGGATTGTTTTTACTGTTTACCTCCCATGACCGCTCAAATACCGATCTCGAAGATCAGCTTATACGATCGAGATTTTCAGCTATGGATCGAGACAACCGTTAACCAATTACGACAGGAGGATTTTGCTTCGGTTGACTGGACTAATCTGATCGAGGAATTAGCAAGTATGGGAAAAAATAATCGACACGCTCTCAAAAGTTTGTTAATTCAATTATTAGCTCATCTGCTCAAGTTAATTTATTGGCAGACGGAAAGAGAGTATAATGCTAATAAATGGGAAGCGGAAATTATTAATTTTCGAGTTCAAATTGCCGATCTGCTGGAAGACAGTCCTAGCTTAAAACCTTATCTCCTCGAAATTTTCGATTCTTGTTATGGAAAAGCTAGGCAAATAGTCTCGAAATTGAGCAGGCAAGAAATTCCCATAGAAGTCATTATTACCCCAGCAGAAACCCTGGCTGAAAACTGGTTTCCCTAACTATGCAACAAGGTGATTTAATCGAGATCGAGATTACCGACCTCAACCATACGGGCGAAGGTGTGGGAAAATACCGAGGACAGGTGATTTTTGTGCCAGATACGGTTATTGGCGATCACATTCAAACTCGCATCACCTATATCAAAAAAAGTCATGCGATCGGCAAACTACAAACTATTCTACAAGCATCTCCCCATCGTATCCGTCCCCGCTGCATCGTTGCCGATAAATGTGGTGGCTGTCAATGGCAACACATCGAGGATCAATTTCAGCTTCAGGTCAAAAAAGAGCAAGTACAAGAGGTATTAACCAGAATTGGTGGTTTTACCGATCCTTTGGTTTATCCTCCCCTCACCGGTAATTCTCCCCTCGCTTATCGCAATAAAGCTACCTATCCCCTCGGATTTTCCCCCACCGGCAATGTGCAAGCGGGTTATTATCGTCGCGGCAGCCATCATCTGATTAATCTCAATCAATGTCCAATTCAAGATCAGGCTTTAAATCCGTTTCTAGCAGAGATAAAACAGGATATTCAGGAGCAAGGCTGGTCAATTTACGATGAAAAGACCCATCAAGGACAATTACGCCATTTATCCCTAAGAATTGGCCGCCACACGGGAGAAATTTTATTAACCCTGATTAGTACCGATAATAATTTACAGGGAATTGAGACCCAAGCGCGGCAATGGCTGGCAAAATACGGCAATTTAGTCGGTGTAACCGTCAATTATAACCCCGATCGAGGTAATGCTATTTTTGGCGCTCAGACCACAACTATCGCCGGAAGGGACTATATTAACGAAAAGTTCGCCGGATTAACCTATCAATTGGCTGCCGATACCTTTTTTCAGGTTAATACAGAGGCTGCTGAAGCCTTATTTACGCTTATTTGCCAGAAATTAGAGCTTAAAGGTGAAGAAATTCTTATTGATGCCTACTGTGGTATCGGTACTTTTACTTTACCCCTTGCTAAACGGGTTAAAGAGGTGATTGGACTAGAATCCTATAGCTTTTCCCTCGATCGAGCCAAGATTAACGCCCAATTAAATAATATTACCAACACAACCTTTATTTTGGGGGCAGTAGAAAAAACTTTACCGCAACTGACAGTTAAACCCGACATTATTCTACTCGATCCGCCCCGCAAAGGTTGCGATCGCTCTGTCCTTGATAGTTTGTTACAGCTGCAAAGTCAACGCATTGTTTATATAAGTTGTCAAAGTGCAACTTTAGCCAGAGACTTGCAATATCTCTGTCAAACAGGCGATTATCAACTGCTAGAAGTGCAAACCGCCGATTTCTTTCCTCAAACTCCCCACGTCGAATGCGCTGCTTTTCTTAGACAAAAAAACACAAATATGGTAGGATGAGAGATGAGGAAAAACCTGACACTTTAGCCGTTTATACCTGAAAAGTCAACGGTTAGGGATAATAGCATATTAGGAACCGTTCCAATCAGCCGCTTTTTTAATTAATCACCCGCTCAAAGTTGCCTTGATTTTCGATTGGTTTGTAGATCAATCATAAAAATATCTAATCCATCTCAGAGACAGAAAAGGGACAAAATATGACTCATTAGGTATGGCAATCAACTAGATCGACGGTTGAGAGACCTTAATCTTTCTGTAAGAGAACAGTCATTGAATATAAGCTAGAGGTAAAGCGCGTGATTGCTATTTCACTGCCCACAGGAAAACGAAGCTGGAACACCATGAGTTTCGCTTCCACCTTGTATCTTTGTCCGATTTTAGATTTATTGACCGCTAGTATTCCCGAAGAATTAGAACCAGAAATTAGATTAGGATTGCAAGAAGCTTTAGTTAATGCCGCTAAACACGGCAATCATCTCGATCCCAGCAAAACCGTGGTCGTTCAATTTTCTAGCAGTAAAGACGAGTATTCTTGGGTAATTACCGACGAAGGTTGTGGATTTACGCCAGGTTGTCACCATCATGGCTGTAGTTGCGATTGCCCCAATTTTCCCCCCGAAGAAGCGGAAAATGGCCGAGGACTGTGTATGTTATATCAAATCTTCGACCAAGTTCACTGGAATCAACAAGGAACCCAACTGAAACTTTGTAAACAAATTAAACAGGAACGCTGGTTGAATTAATGACCATGACCGTGAGAAGGACAGGGAGGAGCAGAAATCGAGCGATCGAGCCAGCCTGTAGCCTGTTGTAGCCGAGGAAGTGCTTCTTTTGGCTGATTATCTAATAAAAACACCAAAGCCGTCCCCAATTGTTCAGCAGCCCGAGCATTACGGTTGGCCTTCAGACGATGCCAGTCAATTGGTGCGATCGCCAAACGTTCCGCCAAAATCCGCGCCAATTCCAAGGTAGATAGATCATCAATAGTCTGAGATGAGGAAGAGACAGGGGATGGAATCATAATCAAAAGGTTTCGTAAAACCGTAAAATCGTCTATAACTATAGTTTAGACGCAGGCAATCGGATCGAGTCCATGTCCTTAGAAGAAAACCCATACCCTAACGATGAATCGGCAGAATTTACCGAAGCGATTGAAGAAGTCGAAGCGGCGATCGCATCACTAAAAGACCGTTATCGACAGATCAACGAAGCAGAACAGCAAAAAAAAGACATAGAAGCACAATTTAGCGAAATAGAACCCCAATGGCGGGAAAATCCCCTACCTGAACTAGAAAAGGAATTAGTACAAATTCGCGAACAGATTCAAGAATTAGAGGTAATTTTAGAAAGCAATTTACTTAAAGAAGGGGAATTAAAGCGCTTATTCTGGGAAGGAATCCGTCGCGGACTGCTGGGGGAAGTTTTTTGGCAAATTGTCCGCTTTGGTGGTATTGGAATTTTACTGGGTTGGATTCTGCGATCCTGCACTGGGTGATTAACTGCACCGGAAGTGGGGTGTGGGGTGTGGGGTTTTACCGATTTTCAGGTAAAAAGTACCTAATTTTCAGGAAAAAAGTACCTGAATTTTACCCCCGATCACTCCAAGGGTAGGCACTTTTTGAGGGAAAAAAAGTCTAAAAGTCTTAGGATTTAGTATAAATTACTTGTTAAGTAGGTAGGCGTTAAAAATTATCAGACACCCCCCTTATCAAGGGGGGATTAAGGGGGGATCGGCACCCCCCTTATCAAGGGGGGCAGGGGGGATCGAAGCTAAAATCCATTTTTAATTTAATTATAACCAGCTACTTAAGACGGCACTGGGAAGGAGAGAAGGTAGCTTTTTTTCAGTGAATGCTCACCTAATACTGCTCACTGAAAAATTCCCTATCTCCCCATCTATCTATTTCGGTAAAATTCGGCCAATAGTGCGATTTTCGGGGGTAAAAGTCTCTTTAGCCACCCGTTGAATATCAGCTGCCGTGACAGCATTATAAGCATCTAATTGGGCGAATAAATTACGCCAATCGCCGGTTTTTACCTCGTATTCAATCAAGGATCGCGCCATGCCCATGTTAGAATCAAGACCTCTTAATAGGGCTGCCCGTAGTTGATTTTTAACCCGTTCTAATTCCTGTTCCGAAACCGGTTCATTTTTCAATCTTTCCAATTCCAAATTCAAACTCTGCGCTACTTCCTCCACACTGGCATTAGGAGCGGTAAGAGCATAGAATAACAGCAAATTCGGGTATTTATCTCCCGGAAAGCCGTTAAATCCCTGAGCAGCGAGGGCAAGTTGTTTGTCCTCCACTAAAGCTTTATACAGTCGCGAAGTTCTTCCTTCACTCATTAAAGTGGCGATAACCTCGTAAACCGCATGATCGGGATGATTGAGGGCGGGACGATGGTATCCTTCTAAATACCAAGGCTGCGAGGCTAATTTTAGGGTAATTTCCTTTGTTTTGGTTTGGTTCGGTTCCACTACCGTCACCTGGGGGGGTTTCGGTTTAGCGGGAAAACGACCAAAATAAACCTTAGCTAACTGTTTGACCTGTTCTGGGTCCACATCCCCGGCGATAGCTATGGTTAAATTACTGGCAGCATAAAATTTATCGAAAAAGTTTTGGATATCTGAGGGTTCCAGATTGCGAATATCTCGATCGTAGCCGATAACGGGACGTTTGTAGGGATGGACAGTATAAGCTTGATCGAGAAAAGCTTCGATTAATAGACCCAAGGGGCTATTATCCGTCCGCATCCGTCTTTCTTCTAGAATTACGTCTTTTTCTTTGTAAAATTCCCGTTGGAACACCGGTTCTAAAAATCTTTCCGATTCCAAAGACATCCACAATTCCAATTTATTCGACGGGAAACTGTAAAAATAGCTAGTTGCATCGCTGGAAGTGGTGGCATTTAAACCGACTCCTCCCTGAGTTTCGACGATTTGCCCGTATTCGTTGCGTTGGACGAATTTCTCGGACTCTGCCTTAGTTTTTTGAAATTCTTCCGTTAATTTAGCCACTTCTGCGCTTTTACCTGCTTTTTTGGCCGCTTGCAGTTCTTTGTCTATAGCTTCAAGGCGATCGAGGACTTTTTTCTCGCTAAGATAATCGGTAGTACCGATGGTTTTTGTGCCTTTAAAGGCTAAATGTTCCAAAAAGTGGGCAACTCCTGTTTTACCGTCCGGTTCATCGGCACCTCCCACATCCGCATAGGTGACAAAGGAAATAACCGGGGCATCGCGATTTTCTAGGATAATAAATTTTAGTCCGTTGTCGAGGCGAAATTCGGTAATTTTTTGTTGAAATTGCTTAAGGTAGGGGGTAATCGATTGTACATCGGCTGGTTCCTCTTTCGCTTGGGCAAGAAGGGGTGAGAAACTCCCAAAACCCCAAAACACAAGGAAAGCCACCCAAAAGCCGATTACAGCCCGATAATAGGGGTTATTTTTAATGATCATAGATAGTTTTATCAGGTATCGTGGGAGCGAGAGATCGATCGCTCTGTTCGATCTTAGCAGTCGATTGTTAGGAGAGGGGGAGTGGGAATTGTGAATTATGAATTATGAATTATGAATTGGGAAGTGGGAAGTGGCTGACAGGGGGACAAGAAGGCTGAAATCCATATATCGTAAGCTTTTCATGGTTTTAGCTCGAAAAAGTTCGCCGCACCATCTCTCACTTATTAATAATAATTCCTAGTAAGCTCGCTCCTATCTCTAATTCTTTCGTTAGCTTTTTGCCTAGAATCGCTAGATCTATTTCTAGTGAGAGAAGCCAGAAGCCTTTGTTAGCAAGTTTTCTAGCTCGCTTGTCCCCCTGTCAGGCGTTTATGCTATCATACCCTTGACCCTTCTGAACCGTTATAAAAGCTATGACCTCTCTTAAAAAGATAGTAAATTTACTGAACTGTTTTCTTTGTTTAAATTTATTAAATTTAATTGCTTACAAACCAATGTTAGGACAATTATTTATTGTCAGTCCTATTTTGAAGAATAGTGATGATAAGCAAATCTTAGAAGAACCTAAATTAGTGTTAACTAGAAACAAAAAATATGCAGAATATGAAGGTCAACTTGTCGCACCAGGACATGGTAATCTAAATTATAAAATTATTCGCATAGATACAACTAATTTTATTACAGGGGGAACTTTAAGAATAGATATTCAGGTTGGCTCTGGTCAAAGCCAAGCCTCTTTTGATTTATTTGCAGAGGATGCAGTTATTCCTATTGCGGGCAGACCACAACAGAGTTTAGCTGGTGCTTATGATATTTCACCTGATTCGGGGACATCTCTTACTTATAAATTTGATAAGGGAGAAGTCTTCCAATTTGGTGCAACTGGCAATTGGTTTAGTCCAAAAGGAAGTCGTAATAGCTATAAAATTAAAGCTTATGTAATTCCCAAAATTTAGTCTTTATAATTGCCTTTTAACAAATAGATGAGGGAAATTTATGGTCAATCTTTTAACATATAGTCTGGCTAGTGTTTTTATATTGCATGAGTAATTCGGTTATACACTGCCTGTAAGAATTGCGATAATACCAAGAATTGTATGGCTAAGGGTAATACTATAAAAATTCTTAAAGCGATTATAGTGATATGCCCAATATAAACCGATAATTAAACTTAATAAGACTGTTGGTAGGTCTTGATAAATGCTATGAGCAAAACTATAAAGAATAGCAGTAATGATAATGATAGAACCTTGATTAAGTTGAATTTGAGCAAGTCGATTAAAAAGGTAGGAACGGTATAAAAATTCTTGTAGTGGAGATGAAAGTGAAATGTAAAATACATAGAAATACCAAGTAATATCAGTGTTATCAATTCGCATTCCATGATTAAGATAAAAGATAATCATTAAAACGGAAGATATTATGGTTACGGGTAAAATATCTTTAATCGCTGGTAATAAATTTTGATGATTAAACCCTAAATCTGCTAGAGCAATCTCGTTGAGCATCGCTAGACCGATAATCAAAACTCCTGTGATGGTTAATACTAAAAAGCGATCGCTAAAGGGAATAACCTTTGTTAGAATTAAAACAACAGGTAGGATATAGAGAAAAGAGATCACTACAGAAGTTGTTATTTGTGATGATGATAAGAGTTTCATGAGCGTAAGAAATTAATAAGTTTTTTAAAGCCTACAAGTTTTTTTTCTAATTGTTTCCCTTCAATCAAGAAAATGATAATAGGATATATGACGAGCATCAAAAAGAAAAACCCACCTGTCCAAGTAACAAAGAGACTTTTACTAGCAATACCGAAGGATTGGTTTATTTTTGACAAAATAAATTGATTTATTGAAATTGAGAAAACGAAAATGGAAATAAAAAGAAAAGCTAAACTTGCTTGATGATTCCATATTTTAATTCTAGGATTTTTGATTATAAAAACAATAGTCATTAATAGAAGAAAAGCAATAAATAAATAAACAAAAATTCTGAGATTGGTTTCTAAGTTATCTGTTTGAAATAATAAATTTTTAACTTGTTTAGTATAATAATTATCAAAAGGTATCCAGAGAAGCAATCCGATATCACACAACAAAATATATTTGAGATACTTATCAATGTTAAATACAGAGTTGTCATTAAAAATATTTTCCGACAAAAAAGCTGTCAATTCAAAAGCACAGAAAAAAATTGCCCAGTAATTGAATAAATAAAAAAAGCGACTTATAGAGTAATGCTTTGACCAAAGTTGATGACTATGGGCAATACTCAAAAAAATTCCATTAGCTTGATTATTTTTTTCAGGAGGCTGAATAATTCTCTTAATAAAAGCTTCGATATATTGTTTATCAAGATTAACTTTCTCTTTTAAATTAATTTCATTTAACCATTGAGGAGGAAGTTGATACTTATTAATATTTTTACTGATTAGAATTGCATTTAATTCCTGTATTTCAAGAATAATACTGCTATCGGGTTTAATTTCAAATAAGAATAAAGGATCAGAATTTAATTCCGTAAAAATAGCGATTACAGATGCAAATGCAATAAGAGTAGTAATTATCAAAATTATGCCTGTTTTTTTTAGTATTAAGCTAAAAGCTCTATAAAGAGAGAATAGTGACAAAGGCAAAAATAATGAGGGATAAACAATGATATGAGGATAAAGCTGTGCATAAAACTGCAAAGTATTAAGACTGCCAAATTCTCCTAAAATACTTAATGGTAATCCAACTACTATAACCATTAAAATAACTAATAAAATTAATTCAATTTTGGAACTAAAGCGACGTTCTATAAACAAACTATCCCAAGTTAAATCAAAGGCTTCTGGATTAGCGACAATAACGGGTAGCCAACTTTTTCCTGATGGTTTAGCTCCCTTATCATATTCCAATAAGAGTTGTTCACGAGCATAACGCATGGATGCAAATATAGATTTTTCCTTTTCAACAAAAGCCTTTAGCAAATGATTAAGTAATGTACCTGCAAAGAAAGAATCAACTCTTTCCCGCATTACGATACAGTAAGGAAGATTCAGAGAAGTTAATTGATTGGCTAATCCTAAACCGTCACAGGAGTTAAAAATTGCCAGTTGTAGTTTGTCATTAATCAATTTTTGCATCCATTTGGTTAATTCATTAATCTCAATTTCTTTTGTTTGAAGTTTTTGATTATCATCTAGCCAACTAATTTGTAGCCAGCCAATTCTACCGTCTGGATTACTATGACTATGACCCGCAAAAAAGAAGATATGCCAACCGGCTGGTTCTTCTAGTGCTTCAATTAATTTTGAGTAATTCGGCTGGTAAAGTGTCTGAATAAAAGCACCATATTTTTTTAATCGATCAAGAGATTCTTTTTCTTGCTTATATTCATTATTTTCATCTAATTCGTTATCTGCGAAAATAGCTAAAATCCGAACTCTTGTATCTAAGCGGTTAATGGTTTGTTTTTGTTCGGGACGTGCGAAATCCGTTGCGCTCACAGATAACTCTGTATTTTTGTGCAGACGAAATAAAGGATACAAAAATTCCCATTCTTGCCAAGGAAATCCTCTTAATATTCGATCTTCAGTTTGTATAAAAAGTTGAATTTCTTCTTGTGAATTTGCGTATTTTTCTAAGGTATTTTGAATTTTTGAGTCAACTTCACCCCTTTCGTTAATCCAACTTTGAGTATCTGTTAACCATTGATTCATTTCTGTTTTTAAATTTTCAGCCAGTTTCTGTAAACTAATATTACCATCGGTACTTAATAGTTGCTCAGAAAGAGATTTTATTTTAGGTCGTCGGGGAGAGTCTGGAATGATGTAATTTTTCCAGATATTAAATGTCTGACTAAGTTGCTCTGGCATAATTGAAAGATAGGAGCTTCTTTCTTCCAAACGTCCTTTAGAGTCAGAGATAGTCAAAGTGACGGGTAGAACTGCCATTCGGTTTGGCAATTGAAGACAGGAACCAATTTTAAAATAAATTTTTTTTGACATAGCAATCTCTTTTCTATCCTGGAAAGCTTTCTACTATCGTAATTTCATTGAGAGTAAAACTAATTTTAAAAGAATCATTGCTTTTACAAACAAAACTATGTCCTATCGTAAGATCAAGAATATTAGTTTGATCATTAGTTCTTTGAGGGGGAAAAAATTCTCCTTCTTCATCGAAAACAGAAACAATTAGGTTTTCAGGCAAATAACCTTTACCATTTTGAGGTCTAACTTTCAAATAGATGCGAATTTCTTTGTTATTAATTTCGTCAATCGTTAAAATTAATTCGAGTAGATGTTGGTCTAATTCAATTACTTTTTTTCGACTAATTGATTTCCCAAGTGTTGCCGTTTTAAATCCTTGATTCTCAAGACAATTTTGCCAGAAACTCAATAGGGAAACTATCTCACTTTTTATAGATTCAATAGTGGTTGATGTTTCTCTAACAGCAGATTCTTGAATCGTTATTGTATTTTTAGATATATCTAAAATTTTAGCGTTTGATTTAGCTTCTTCTAACACTATAATTTTTTTTAGACTAAAGGCTTCTAATTCTAAAATAGAAATACCGAGTGTTTTTTCTAATTCTCCAGACTCAAATAATTCGCATAACCGATCAAATATTTGATAATTACCCTTCAGTTGAATTATAGTATTTTGATTTTGTGTGTCAGTCTGATCAGTCATGATTTCCTCCTCAATTTTACCTATTGAATATTTGTGAATTTAATGATTTTCAGAAATTATTTATTACTTAGTCTTGAGAAAATAATCCCAATAAATTTAACTAAGATATTATTATCTTACCCTATTATTTGTATATTTTCCTCCTTAATATCAACTTTAAGAAGCCTGAATGCTTCAACTATTATGGAATGATTGATTGAATTTTTATCTGTCTTACTCAGCTTAATATTAATCCCTATCTCTTCATTTTTAACTGAGGGATAAGTATTTTTTCTATAATTCCAAGTGTAGGCTGAGTTAACATGATGCTCAAGGTAGATAGGAACTCGCGCCCAATCACCTATTTGTTTGCCAGAAGCCAGAAAACTTGTCCATTTGTAAATACTTTTAGACAGGTCTCCTTTAATATTAGTTAAATGTAAATAGCTTTCTATCTGTTTTACATCATAGCCTTGTAATAGTAAACATAACCAACATTTTTCCTTTGGTTTTAGTGTTTTATTTCCTCTTTGAGCGGACTTCCATGCTTCCTTAGGAACCTTATCAATAGATTCATACTCATCTTGAAGAATAAGTACACATTTCAGATCCTCAAATAATCTATCTAAATCCCAATCTTTTTTAGTCTGGGGACAAAGAGTACAAAACCCCCCTCGACAAAGATCACATTTTTGCATCTCCATTTGATTAATAAGCTAATTAAGAATTTATCGCAAAGGCTCTCCTGAATATATGGTCAAAAACACACTTAGGTCTTTTAACAAGGCTTTAAGCATTAACGAACCATATTCTGCTATACATTTTCGCTACTGAAGTCAGAAAAGCCGTCACAGAATCAAATATAACATAACTTTTCTCTCTAAAATCTCCAACCTTGGTTGGCAAATACTTAGAGCA
Source organism: Microcystis sp. (assembly GCF_048564745.1). Classification (NCBI taxonomy): domain Bacteria; kingdom Bacillati; phylum Cyanobacteriota; class Cyanophyceae; order Chroococcales; family Microcystaceae; genus Microcystis; species Microcystis sp. The sequence continues at coordinate 7,285 of NZ_JBLZRT010000153.1, read as the reverse complement.
GCAGATATTAAAGTTTTATTAGATTCCTTAATCTAGCCATAAAGTCTTGCACAACAGTAGCTTAGGAGATAAAATGGGTAGTTCAACACAGACTCTTCTCGTTGGTGGTAGCGTTGTTGCGATTACTGTCATCGCTTCGACTTTTGCCATCAACAAAGCTCAAGAAACCTTAGCCTATCGCCATGAATCTTTTGAAAAGGCACAAATGGCTTATCAATCCGTTAATTGTCCAGAGGCAACAGCTTATTTTACTCGGTTAGAGGAAACAGCCTCGTTTCCTTTCAATAACTTTGATGGTCTGACAGACCTCGCTCAACGAAAGATGGCAACTTGTTCTTCGTTTATGACCGCCAATCAGCAAGCAAAACAGGCAGAGCAACAGAAAAATTTATCAAAAGCCTTGTTTAGCCGGTATCTTTTTAATGAGCAACATGATAAAGATGAGTTGACGCAAGCAATGAGTCGCTCAATCACTGGGTTATTTTCAACCTACGGTGTGGCCAAATTGGCTGGGAGCGAATCTTGTGACGGCTTGGACAAATTAATAAATGGTGGAGCAATACCTAATATTCAGGTAAATTTACCTTACTTTCATGATTCTTGTGCAAAATTCTACGATAAACAAGGTCAATCTCCACAAGCACTAGCCCAACGTCGCCGTTTCCTTGCTGTTGCACCGAGGCATCCTTTATCTCGAAATGTCCAGATAGCGCTGGTCAAAAACTCGAACATTTGTTCTCAGGCTTCAACATTTCAAGATATTCCTAATATTGCGAAATTGTCAGCCTTGATGCCTGTAGTTTACATAAATTGTTCACAGGCTTACTACAACACAATTTCTTATCCTGAATCTAAGTCATTTCTCCAGACTTTACGACAGAATTATCCCAACCATTCTTTTGCAAAAGTCGCCAATAACTGGCTTTTCTCAATAAACCAAGAAATTAAAATGGTTAAGTCCGAAATTTACCAGTCTGGCGAAACCATCAAAGCTAAACTCGCATTATGTACAACTACAGGGGTTGTTGGTTTGGGCTGGGTAGTTGATATTTGGGAGTTTACCACTGGAAGGAGCTGCGGTCTCGAAGAACGCCTTGAGGATTGGGAACGTTACGGTGGATTGATTCCTTGGTTTGGGGAAGCAAAAGGACTTGGTAAGGGAAAAAGGGTGTACGATTTTATTCAGGTTGCCTCCCGTTGGCAAGGTATTGACAAAACGCAATCCGCAGCACAGGACGACCAATCTCTCGTTGAATTGCTTAAGGACAAACAAATGATCCTATTATTTGCTCACCATAATCCCAAACTTGCTAAATTGGTAGTACCTCGACTTAATCAGACCGTTGATACCAGCAAAAAAACTCTATTTTTAGAGTATCTTAAGTAACCTATCTCTTTTTTGATATTAATTAGGAGAAAGCATTCAATGAAAATTTACTCGCAACTTATCGCTTTTCTTAGCTGTTTGGCTCTAACGGATGTGACTATCTTTACAAGTCCTTCTTTGGCTAATAGATTGCCCGTTTCTGCTAAGTGTCAAGCTTCTTTAGATAGAACGCAAGCTAAATTGAAGAAAGCTAAGGCATGGAGTTGGCAACTAACTGTTAATGGTGGGAAAGCACCATCTGAATTTAGTATAGAGACTCTAAATTCATCAAATGAATCCACGTGGATTCAATATAATGGACGAAACAATCCTTGGAAAGCAACCAGAAATAAGATAATACAAATAACAGTCGGTGAACCAGGATTAAACAATGTTGGCAATTCCCCCAAATTTATGGAATCAATTAGTCAAGACATCATATTTTCTTGTTCGGATGTTGTATTGATTAAGTTTTGGCTAGCATATTATTGGGGACCAGAAGTCGGTCTTCTTCAAGATGGAAATGTTAGAGTTTTTAAATGTTTGAGTGAGGATAATAGAAATTATGGTGAAGGTTCTCCTTGGGGATATGATGATTGTTGCTGCTAGTTATTAGACATCTCCAAAAATTATCACCGGCTCATAGCTTGTTTTGGGCTATGTACTAACTAAACAGTTCGATAAGTCTTGATATTACCCTTAGATTCTTGTTGATTTAGATGGAAACAAAACGCGACAAGTGCAGTATGAATGATAATCTTTACAGAAGTACCCGACAATTAAGTACGTTGAATAATTGTAAACTTTTGTCAAAAAATGCAGTCAGATCAAAGAATCGTCGCTAGACTTCCAGAAAGTTTCTTTTATTTCAGCCTATTGTCATAAATCTACTTCAAGCTTCTGGGTGTGATATACGAAAAATTCTGCGATCGCACCAAAACAGGCTGATATGCCGAAAGTTTCCACAGATAGTTACTCATACTTCAAAAAATTGCCGTTTATTAAGAGAGGAGCAAGTTAAATGCCGAGTAATTTTTTCAGTTTATTATTCGACCTTTCCTTTTCCAAATTTATTGGAATTAGAATTATTGGTTTAATTTACGGAGTAGGGGGAATTTTTATCTTCCTATTTTCTTTAGGATTTTTGATAGGTGGATTTCAAGCAGGTCCGGGTCAAGGTTTACTGGCTTTTCTCTTGTCTCCACTTTTATTCCTATCACTCCTGATTAGCTTTCGCATTGTTTTAGAGGGATTTGTGGCCTCACTAAAAACTGCTGAAAATACTTCAGAGCTTGTTGAACACTTCAAACGGCTTCCTTAAGTCTGGAGTTTTTCATCACAAGCTTCTGAAAACAAGTTAAGGTCATGCCAAATCATTAACCCTTAAATGAACTACTCCACTTGATCGTGTAGCAGCGTAGAGTGGTTCATTTTTATTTATTTACACCATGCTGCACTTGCGCTTCCATCCAACCCTGTATACGTATCACATCTCACACCATTAAAATTAGCGTCTGTCACATCCGCCCCTGTAAAATTAGACCGGCCTATGTCAGCATTTATCAGGCTTGCTCTTTTTAAATTAGCATCCATTAATTTTGCATAGCCCATATAAGCACTATTAAGTCTAGCATTTGATAAATTGGCTCCTATTAATTTGGTGCTATCCAAGTTAGCTCCCGTCAAAATTGCGCCACTTAAATTGGCTTTGGTTAAATCAGAACCACCAAGACTAGCACCACTTAAATCAGCACCTTGTAGGTTAGCCTGTCTTAGATTTAATCCACTCAAATCTGCACCGCTTAAATCGCATCCGGGGCATTGTTTTGTTTGCTTAAATTTCTTTACATGATCGAGATTTTCAGCACCGATAGAACTTACTAAACTCACAGAAGATATAACGATTATTGAAAAGATGACAGTAAGTTTCATAGCTATTTTACCTCAATTTTTTTTCAAACAAATTAAGAAGTAATTATAACATAGTATTTCCCTGATGCGGACAAAAAGGATGCTATCCCTCAGTGCATTTTCTGAGGGCAGTTTATCCTCCACTAACCCTATTAATTCCAACGAAAGTACCTTTGCGATTTTCATTCCTAGGTAAATCGCAAAGGTTTTGAGTCATATCATATCAAATAAAAGCCTTTTTTAGTAGGGCTTTTACCTATATTGAGCGAACCCTATCTTGTAACATCGGGATAAGATGGACATTCATAGACTGTTACTTCCTCCTTGTCACAGATTATGCTTCCCAAGAGATTGATGATTCCCAAGGGATCATCGATACGATTACCAGGGCAAACACGCTTTGTTGTTGGTACTTTATTCTTTTCTTCAACAATGGTTGTTGTTTCGACGTATGCTGTGAAGGTTCCCTGGTCAACTATTGTGTTTTTTTCCTTAATCGTATAATCGAAATCGTTTTCTCCCTGTCTGACGATTAGAAATTGTCCATCGTGTCCTGAACCGATGGTTATCTCGGTAATTTGGGAGCCTCTGCCCCGGCTATAATCTCGGTCAGTGAAGGGAAAAGGATCGCTCGCCACTCCCCGGCTAACATTTCTAACAATAACCCTTCTGTCCCGACTCGGAGGGAAGGCGGTGGAGGTAAAGCTTGCTTTTACTATACCTTTAGAAAACCCTGGGCATTCACCGGTGTATCGGTACATGGGAATCACCAATCTGTTGAGAGAGGGACTTCCTATTATTTCCAAACCAACTTCTGGCGATTCCGTTTGCTTATTCTGTTGTTGTTGGTTGCTGGTGATAATTGGCGGGTAAATATTTATCGCTTGGGTATTTGACGGCAGACAAGTTAGGCAGAAACTTAGGCTGAGAAATTTCAGAGGTGAAATGAAACCGTTATTCATCATAATTAGGGTTCAGATTCGCTTGAGATTATATTTTCTATAATACCTGAGTCTGTGAAACTTAAAGCATCGCATTTTTCCAATCGGTTAAGGAATGTTCCGAAGTCGGAAGCGGCAAGAAGTTTATAGGATGGCAAGTGACCTTTTTTGGCTTCAAGACTGTAGTTGGGGGGATTGGTCAATGGTCCTTCATAGCCACGCCGCCACCCTACCCTCTCTTCAAATTGCTTATAGTCATTTTTTACGCCTTTCCAGATTTCTCCCTGAACGCTAAAGCCAAAATGTCCACTGGAATATTGCACCCAAAGTCGATTAATAATCTTCAGGTCAGAACAGGACAGATTGTTGATGATGTTTCCGTTAAAATAGGTTTGATCTGTACCTCGAAGCATTAGTTTTTTCGTTTCGGCTTCGGCCCGCTGCCAATTTCCCTGTTCGAGAAGACTGCGAAGTGTCTGAAAGCGATTATTATCGGGCAGCGGAGTGGCTCGACAGTCGTCCACTACTTGGATATTTTGCCAGCTTGCATAAAGATTAATAGGAACGGATAAAAATTCTATAACTTGTGTGTTAGGGTCTCTGTCACCTCCCCCATTAATTCCCACCAAACAGCCGTTTTCGTGTAATAGTGGACCGCCACTCATTCCCTGTACAAGTTCGAGTTTATGGGCAATTTGATATCCCCCTGCGGCTTTTCTGTCAATACCAAGTATATTACCTGGACCCAAAAATCGCGCACGTCGGTCTCGGCTAGTTTTGCTAGGAACTGCCCAGCCAAATACATAAACTTTACTTGAGCCAGATAGCTGTTCTGCATTACCTATTCTGACAGTTTCGTATTCTATTGTACTAAAAAACTTGAGAATTGCTAAATCAGCATTCGGATGAATTTTTACCGAGGAAATTTCACTTATATATTGTTGTCTGTCAGAAGTTTCAACGCGATAACCAGTAGAGTTGAGCATCCCTTGGCTGGTTAGCTTATTTTCTTGATTGCAGAATTTTCGATCATTTGAATCAAGAAGAAGTACATGGCAGTTAGTCAGGACAGTATATAAATACCCTTGCCGTCCTTTAGATGTATCTTTTTGTTTCTGAACAATTGCTCCAGTACCTGGTTTATGACCAATTATTTTGACTGTAGTTTGTTTGGCGATTTCCTCAACTTCTCTTTGGGAGAGAGCTAATAAGCCTTGCTGAGTTAACGAAACCGCTATTAATCCAACTATAAGCCAGTTTATTGTAGCTAATATTTTCATCTATTTATCAGATATTACTTTAATAATTTGTTCGCTGGGTATTGCCCAACTTGAGTTATTGATTAGAGTCTGCAAATCCGGCGATGGTTGAGAACCATCTTCATAATTATCGGAGTTTTCCCACAAAACGGGATGTCTGCCGCTGATGCCGACTAATTCTCCCTTTTGATTGAGTAATGGACCTCCGCTCATTCCCTTTTCAAAGTCGCCATTATATCCGATTTGATATCCTCCTTCTAGCGGTTTTTCTAAGAATGCAACTATTTTACCCGGTGTAAAATCAAACTCGTCGTTTAGGCTCTGAGTGCTTTCTTTTGTTTCTTTTTTTTGTATTGACTCATTGGCTGGATAGGCAAATTGTGGTTGCAAATAAAAAGGGAAACCCGCCGCTAACACATATTCCCCTCTCTTTAGGTTAGCGGAGGAACCTAGGCGAGAAGCCACATAAAAGCAGGGGGATTTAAATTGTAGTAGAGCTAGGTCATTCCGAGCAAAATTTGCAGTTTTTACCACTTCTGAAATATGAATTTTTCCGTCAAAAGTTTGAATACTGTAGGAAAAGTGATTATCCTTGAGAACATGGGCGTTAGTAATCACTTTATAATTGTTGTTTTGGGAGTAAATTATTACTCCAGAACCGATAAATTCTGATTCATATAATATTTTTACGGTGATAACTTTAATCGTATTATATAAAGAATCGATCAAAATTGGTCGAGAAGATGGGCATCCCGACCGAATAATGTGAGGAGCAAAGTAGCCATTATCTGCATCAGTCACTAGCCTTAAGGCTGGACTACTGATGAGGAACATTATTAGTAAAAGTTGACATTGGGATTGGTTCACTGCCAAACTTACTCCTAGCGAGGCTCATTTTCTGAAGCTTCGATTATTTCTTCAAGATTGTTAATAAAAGTCTCGACATTAATATTAAGTTCTCCTTCTGAATCATAGGAAAAAGGCTGGTCAGTAAATCTAAATTTTGAAGGATTGCCATAGCGATTCATATTAAATAGTTTTTGGGCAACTTCTTCAGGGTTTACTCCTGCTTTTAGAGTGAATAAAACCTCGTTTTTAGCGCAACTTCCGCCCTTAACTTTCGGAACACAGATAACGGGATAGCCATTGACATTTGAAGTTTTAACATTGGTCAGCAGAGGAGCATATTGATTGAAGCGATCAGAAACCGTGATGCAGCGTTTCCTGTTGTCCCATCCTGAATCGGCAAAGTCGTTGGAAGTCCATTCAATTATCGCTATGTTTCTTTTAGGGCGTTTGACAAAGGTATTCCACTTTCCCTGAAGTTGGCCGCAGAAGAACAGTCCCTTTCCTGCGGACTTGCTAGGTTCTGGTAAACTAAAAGTGGCAGCACCAGTTAAGAATAACATCGCCAGAATTTGGCATGGCTGTCGGTGTTTCATTTTCAATGACCTCTTTTTTCGTTTTGCTTGCCAGTCTAACATAGGATTCATCCCAAATCAACTTTTAATAATACGATTAACTCCCGATCGAGCTTTGAAAACCTGCGCCCCGCTTCCCACTTAAGTAGCTGGTTATAATTAAATTAAAAATGGATTTTAGGTTTGATCCCCCCTGCCCCCCTTGATAAGGGGGGTGCCGATCCCCCCTTAGTCCCCCCTTAATAAGCTGTCCTTTAGTCACATCTTTCTTAACATTTCAAACCTTTGTAGCACAAGGCTTTCAAGACTCGGTTAACAATCTGTAATATTCCTTGTTGACACCCTTACTGACAAGGAAAAAACTGAAATCAAGTCAGGATAAGGGTT